>JAGAOA010000161.1 GCA_017623955.1 Opitutales bacterium | reverse complement strand
CTACCGAGTTGTAACGATACCACTGCCTTTTCTGCTAGAATTTCACTAACACGCCATCCATTATATTTATATGACGGACCCAAATCTCCTTTAGCTAAATTTTTTAAGAAATTACAATATTGTATATGCAATGGTTTATCTAATCCATAATGAGCATTTAACGCTGCTATTGTTTCTTTACTAGCTGGACGCTCGCTATCAAAAGTCCTCCAGGAACAAACCTAACCATAGCCCACACAACTGTAACGATGAATAAAAATACAGGAATAGACTCTAATAAGCGTTTAATAAAATATCTCATTTCTTAACCCCCTTTACATCTGATTCCAAGTAGACGCCTTTGTAATCGCGATAATCTAAAAGATTTTCTCTCCAATTCTTTACACTAGGCAATATTTGATACACCCTAGAATAGAAATACA
Source organism: Opitutales bacterium (assembly GCA_017623955.1). Next base: position 4,993 of record JAGAOA010000161.1, on the reverse strand, counting down.
ATGGGATTATAGGTGAAGATTCTATCAAAATCTCTTCTGCTTTCGACAAATATTCCAATCTCTGCTCTTTTGATTTTGCATTAGATGCTTTTAACATTAATTTGTCATACTTGTCATTTTTCCATGATGAATGATTCAGAGCACTTGAACTTGTGAACATATCTAGAAATGTTTCGGGTTCAGCAAAATCACCTATCCAACTAGCTCTAACAACATCAAAATCTTTATTTCTACGGGCAGACAAGTAAGCTGGCCATGACAAGTTATACAACTGAGCATCTACGCCCAAATGAGTTTTCCACATTTGTTGAATAGCCTCAGCAATAGGTTTATGTTGTTCAGATACGTTATAGGTTATTTTTATAACGGGCATTCCTTTCCCATTTGGATATCCTGCCTCAACAAGAAGTTTTTTTGCCAAAGATATATTTTGTTGCTTTATGATTTTTTCAGACGTATTCATACCCCCGCATCCGTTGGGAACTAACGAAAAGGCAGGAAGTTGATTTGCTTTCAAAAAATTATCTATTATTGCTTGCCTATCTATGACCAATGATAAAGCTTTGCGAACACGAAAATCATCAAACGGTTTTCTCAAAGTATTAAAGGCGTAATAATATGTGCCTAGCCATTTATCGCTACGAAAATTTTGAGGGGTATCTTTTTTTATTGATGCAATTCTATGAGAGCATACAGAATCGGTCAGATGTAACTGACCAGCTCTAAATGCTCTGTCTTCTGTATTCATATTAGATATTGGAAAGAAATCTATTCCATTTAGTTTTATTGCGGACTGATTACGATAATATTTATTTCTACGAACAGAGACTACGCTATTTATACTCCATTTAGTCAAAACAAATGCTCCATTGGAAACTATATTTTCAGGTTTTGTCCAAACAGCATTTGGAAATTTATCGGCACCAAATTTTCTCAAGGTTTTTTCGTGGAGCGGAAAGAATACATTGTGATAAAGCAACGACAAAAAATATGAACATTTATTTTCAAGCTCTACTTGCAATATATAATTATCTAACGCTTTTACGCCCAATTTAGAAATATCTTTTTCTTTCCCCAACGCTATATCTTTAGCATTTTTTATAACGTACAACAACGAAGCGTATTCTGCTGCGATAGTTGGACTAAGCGCTCTACGCCACGCAAAGACAAAATCATTTGCAGTAACTTTTGAACCATCGGACCAACGAGCATTTTCATCTAAATAGAAGATGTATTTTTTTCCATCGTCTAACACTTCCCAAGATTTTGCAATAGCTGGTTGAACTTCTAATGTTGAATCATCGGCACGAACAAGCCCTTCAAATATTGCACGTATAATTTTACTCTCGCCCATACCAGTTGATAAAGCTGGATCTAAACTTTCTGGATCGGCAGAATTACCCATCAGCAGAACACCTTGTTTGGTAGCTTTTTCGACAGGCGTTGAGCTTGGAGTACAAGAAGTTAAAATCACTCCTATTACGACAATGACAATAAGCTCTATTCTTTTTAGAAAAAACATCATTAGTTAAAATTTTGGGACAGCATCTATTAATTTTTTTGTATATGGATGTTGTGGATTAGAGCAAATTTCTTCAGATTTTCCTTGCTCTACAATTTTACCATTAGTCATAACAAAAATTCTATCGCTTAAATATTCTACTACTGCGATATCGTGAGCTACAAAAAGCATTGCTATTGATAACTCATTACGCAACTGTTCTAGAAGATTGATAATTTGTGCTTGAACTGAGACATCGAGAGCACTTACAGGTTCATCGCATATAAGAAATTCCGGTTCAACTGCTAATGCCCTAACTATACCAATTCGTTGACGTTGTCCACCTGAAAATTCATGCGGATAACGTTTCATAAAATCAGGCGACAAGCCCACTGTTTGCAATAGTTGTGCAACTCTGTCGCATTTATCGCTTTTAGACATCTGTTTAAAGTGGATATCTAACGGCTCTGATATGATTTTTTGAATTGTCATTCGCGGATTCAAGGAATTAAAAGGATCTTGGAAAATCATCTGAATCTTTTTGCGAAACGGCAAAAATTCCTTATCGGAAAGCGATGAGATTTCTGTTCCATCATAAAATATTTTACCTGAAAAGATTGGAGCTAATCTAATTATAGCTCTGCCCGTTGTTGTTTTACCTGATCCACTTTCACCTACTAAACCAGCAATTTCGCCACGCTTAACATAAAACGAAACACCATCTACGGCATTAAAAGTTTTCTTATTACCACCGAAAATTCCATCGCCTAGCCCATACGAGACCGTCAGACCTTCTACTTTTAAAAGATAATCGTTACTTGAGCTTATCATAATCAATAGGCATTAATTTTTGAGATTTATTATTTAAACGTGGAATGCAATTTATCAAGGCTTTCGTATATGGATGTTGTGGATTATTCAAAACATCGCTACTGAAACCTCTCTCTACAATCTCTCCACGAAACATTACTATTACATGTTTACACAACTCCGATATTATACCAAAATTATGGGTTATCAACAAAAGAGACATTCCTGTTCGATTGCGAACATCTTTCAACAACTCAATTATCTGTTTCTGAATTGTAACATCGAGCGCAGTTGTTGGTTCATCGGCAACTAACAAAGATGGATTACACGCCAAAGCCATTGCAATCATAACACGTTGTTGCATTCCTCCAGATAACTCATGAGGATATGAATTGTATCGCTCTTGCGCATTAGCAATACCAACTAATTCAAGCGATTTTACAACTTTACCACGAACGTCTTTTTCATCTGGAAAATGAAGTTTTACAGCTTCTGCTATTTGATACCCCACTGTAAATACTGGATTTAATGATGTTGATGGCTCTTGGAAAATATGAGCAATTTCTTTGCCCCTTATTTTACGGAGTTGTGAAGAAGTAAGCTTATTTATATCTTTGCCCCTATAAAAAATTTCGCCCCTTACATCGCAAATAGGTGGCGGTGGAAGAAGTTTCGTTAAACTCATAGCCGATACAGTCTTACCAGATCCACTTTCGCCGACGATTGCAACAGAATCATTTTCGGCTATTGAAAAATCAACACCTTTTACCGCACATGTCTCACCAAAATTTATTTGTAGGTTTTTTACTTCTAGCAAATTTTCGACACTCATTTTGAAAACTTTCTAAACATTGTAATTACATTGTGGGAATCTTTAAATTCATACGAGATTTCATCCATTTGTTTACGTGCAAAAAAGACTCCGAGACCACCTATTTTACGCTCATCAACATTTGAATTAAAATCGGGTTCTACAACTTCTGCAAGCGGATTAAATTTAGGAGCACTATCACTAAGGACGATTTTGACCCCGTCTTTATTGCACGATAAAGCCACTTTTACACATCCCAAAGTATTGCCCTTATAACCATACATTACTGAATTTGTAAAGAGTTCATCAACCACTAAATTAATTGCATATAAATCTGCACTAGAAACAGAATTTTCATTACAAAAGTTTTCGATATCTTTTGCAATTTCGCTCAAAAGGCTTAGTTCTGCTCTGTACGTTTTATTCATAATTATTTGAAAATAATTTCACACATCGAGTAATCGTCGGCAAATTGTTGAGATTTTTGAGTTCGCACTGAAAAATCTAACATACATGCTAGTTTTGATATTCCCGAACACACGGGCGAAACTAATTCTGCTTTGAAATCTGCGAAACTCATCATAGATTTGGTATCGTATCGTTGAATTTCATAAACCCCATCACTAAAGATGTACAAACGCGAATTTCGAGGAACATCAACTTCGGCTTGAGTAAATGTTGTATCTGCTATTCCGCCTATAATCATACCTTTTGTTGTGAGCTCTTTTGAACTATTATCTGAAAGCAGTATGGCTGGAGGATGTCCGCCAGATGCGTATGTAAGTTTACGCTCCTTTACATTATAAACTCCATACCACAGAGAAAAATACATGTTATTTTGCTTCTCCATTTCAAAGGCATTATTTAATGCAGAAAGTACTTGCGAAGGCGATAAGAAATCGACCCCTACCAAACTTTGCGAACGCAAAACGTTCATAACTGACACAGATAACAATGCAGCACCAACGCCATGTCCGCAAACATCTAACAAGAACATACAGAAATTATCTTCGTCAATCCACTCATAACCAAAGCAATCTCCACCCAATTCAGTAGAACTTTTGAATATCCAATCTGCTCGCAAAACATCAGTATCTAACTTAGAAGGCAATAAACTTTCTACATACTGTTCGGCTTGTTCTAATTCTTGCTTGAGATGCTGCTGGCTCTTTTGCAAATTTTCCATAGCCTCGTTACGCTCGCAAAAAACATTGTAAGCATTGGAGTGATAACGAATTCTAGCCAAGACTTCCAACTTATCGGGCAGCTTTACCATGTAATCGTTTGCACCATTCTCAAAAGCTTTATATTTCGTAGTAGAATCTTCTTTAGAAGACAAAACAACTAATGGCATATTTTTTGTAGACTGATTTGCCCTGAAATATTTTACAAGAGTTAAACCATCTACTTCGGGCATCACTAAATCTTGCAAAATAACAGTTGGCGATACTTCTGTTGCCATTGACATTGCCTCTAAAGGATTTTGACAATAGAAGAATGATATATCGCTCTCAGATTCTAACATTCTACGAATTGCCTCAGCTATGATGGGCTGATCGTCTACTAGCAACACTCTAATTGATTTACTTCCAATATCAGCCCCCAATGATGTCTCGTTTAAATCCATTATTCTAATATCGACTTTTTACATGTAAAACGCAAGTTTTTTGTAAGTTATCAAGGTTTGAAAAATCGCTTGATATGACGCGCTAAATTAGCTTCGGAATCTAAGGACTTCCCTGTTTCAAGATATTCAACAAATTCCGACGCAAAATACGGCTTGCCCGGTTTGTTGTCAACCGTCGTGCCGTTGATGTCCGTCGGCAGGTCTTTCAGGCGCATATCGTTCGGGTTAAACGGCAGCCCGTTTT
>JAGAOA010000160.1 GCA_017623955.1 Opitutales bacterium | reverse complement strand
TTATCAAGTAGAGGCATCAAGTGGAAAGAAAATCACATTTCTCGATACTCCTGGACACGCTGCATTCTCCCAGATGCGTGAGCGTGGTGCTAATGTTACCGATATTGCAATTTTGGTTGTTGCTGCAGACGACGGCTTTATGCCTCAAACAGATGAAGCTTTAAATTTTGCACAAAAAGCAGGAGTTCCAATAGTTGTTGCAATCAATAAAATGGATGCTAAAGGTGCTAATATTGATCGCGTTAAACAGCAAATGCAGAAACGTGGAATTACATCAGAAGACTGGGGTGGTGAAATTTTGTGCCAACCTATCTCGGCTCTAAAGGGTGAAAACATCGATAAGTTGTTAGATTTAGTGCTTTTGCAAGCTGAAATGATGGAGCTTAAAGCAAATCCCAAAGCGCCAGTCGAAGGTGTTATTATCGAAAGCCAATTAGAGGCTGGTAGGGGAGCAACATCGACAGTTATAGTTCGTTCAGGCACTCTAAAAACTGGCGATGTCGTTGTTTGTGGAGAACATTGGTGTAAAGTTAGAGCATTAATTGATGATAAAGGAAAGAAAATTAATAATGCATTGCCATCAACACCAGCAATAGTAATGGGTTGGACTGGTGCTCCAGAAGCTGGCGATACGTTCTCTAAGGTAGATAATGATAGACAAGCTAAGAAGATTACAGAAGAGGCTATCTTAGAACGTAAGAAATTGGCAGCTGCCGAAGTTGCACCTAAAGCAACAAGTTTTGAAGACCTTATGGCTGCAATCGAAAATCAAGATCAAAAAGTTTTCAAATGTATAGTAAAGAGCGATGTTTCTGGTACAGTTGAGGCATTGGTTGCTTGCTTAAACGATATCAAAAGCGATAAGGTAAAGCTTGAAGTTATATCAGATGGAGTTGGTCAAATCACTAAAAATGATGTAGATTTTGCCGCAACTGCAGGAGCTTCTATTGTTGCCTTTAACGTAAAACAAGAGAATGGAGTAGCGGGTGTAGCAAAGCATAAAGGTGTTGAATTTATTACACATAACATCATTTATGAATTGATAAATCAAGTTCGTGATGCTATGAAGAACTTGTTAGATCCAGAGCTTAAAGAAAATAAGCTTGGTGCTGCGGAAGTTCGTGCGTTATTTAACGTATCTAAAGGCGGTAAAGTCGCAGGATGTATGGTTACAGAAGGTATCATCAAACGCGATAAATTTGCTAGAGTATTCCGTAAAGGTAAGGAAATTTCAAAGGGTCGTGTAAGTGATATCAAGCGTTTCAAAGACGATGTTACGGAAGTTCGTGCAGGTTACGAATGCGGTATATCTCTCAATAATTTTAACGAGTTTGAACCACAAGATGTCATCGAGTGTTTTGAAATTCTAGAAATACGTCCAGACCTATAATATAAAACTATGGGTGAAAGAAAAGTTAGAGTAGGCGAGTTGATTAAGCGTGAATTGAGTATGGCTCTGCACGGCAGATGGCGTTCAGAGTCTGTTGCTATAACGCTTACGGAAGTCGATATATCGCCCGATTTAAAAAAAGCACGCGTGTATTATTCTGTAATAGGAGGTCGCGAAATGGTAGCAAAGGCTGGAAAGTTTTTGATGTCAATTCGCAATGAGTTGCGTAGAATAGTAGGAAAAAATGTTGTTATAAAATATACTCCAGAACTCAATTTTGTTTACGATCCTTCAGTAGAACGAGGAATGAAGATTTTGGAAGCTCTTGATGAATTAGAACAACAAGAGCGAGAAGAATTTGAAAAGTCGCAGTTAGATTGCGATGGTTCTCAACATGCAAATGATTCAAATGAATAGTAAATTCGTACAAGAATTTGCAAAATTATTGCAAGTTGCTAATGGAAAAAAAATCGCAGTTGTAGGACATATGCGTCCTGATGGAGATTGTGTGTCGTCGCAGTTTGCAATGGCAGAGATTTTGAGAAAAGTTGGTGCTGAAGTTGTTTGTGTAAATCAAGAGAAAGTTCCGTATTTATACAAAAATCTAACTAATGAAGATTTTATTTTAGCAGATGAGTTCAATGATACTTCATACGAGATTTTATTGGTAGATTGTTCCGATTTAGCCAGAGCAAATGTTCATTTAAAAGAGCATTTTCCCGATATTTTTGCATGTATAGATCACCATGTATCAGGAAATAGTCAGGCTCAAATAAAGGTTATAGATACAACCGCAGGAGCAACTGCTGAAATAATTGCCTTGTGCGTAAAAACTCTAAATTTAAATATTTCAGATAGTGTCGCAAATCTTTTGTTTATGGGTATAGCGACCGATACGCGTCAGTTTACAACTACATCTACAAGAGTAGAATCTTTCGATGCTGCAAAAGAAATGGTATTACGTGGGGCAAATCCCAATTTGGTTGCTCAAGAATTGTACCAGCGTGAGCGAATTGAAAAAATGCGTTTGTTGGCTGTTTATCTAGATAGTCTAAAAATGTACTTGGATAACAGAGTTTGTATCGGCTTTATTCCGCTCGGTATTTATGAAAAGACGGGGTCTTGCAAAGAAGATACAGAAGGCTTTGTTGATTATGTGCGTTCTATCGATGGAGTTGAAATAGCTATAACCTTAGAGCAACTAGCTGATGGTTCCGTAAAGGGCAGTATGAGAGCGCGAAATCCCGAATATTGCGTAAACGATATAGCAAAGTATTTTGGTGGTGGTGGTCATTTTGCCGCAGCAGGGTTTACTGCCAAAAATAAAACATTTGAAACAATAATACCAGAGTTGTTAGAACTCTGTAAAAAATCTCTAAAATAAAATGAACGATTTTGATGGAGTTTTACTAATTGATAAAGATACAGGATGTTCTTCGCACGATGTTGTAAATAAAGTGCGTCGTTGCTTGAAAATACGTGCAGTCGGGCACGCTGGAACACTAGATCCGCTCGCAACAGGATTGTTAGTTATCTTAGTCGGGAAAGCAACAAAGTTGTCGCAGTATCTAATGAGTTTAGACAAAGTTTATTCTGGTAAATTTGTTCTAGGCGTAGAAACAAATTCACAGGATTGCGAGGGCGAAATTGTTGCAGAATTACCCGTTCCAGAAGATTTGAACGAAGATAATTTGCGAGAAAAAATGAAGTCGTTTTTGGGTGATCAATACCAGACACCTCCAATGTTTTCAGCAAAGAAAGTAAATGGTATTCCACTCTATAAACTCGCGCGACAGGGACAAGAAGTTAAACGTGAACCCCGATTTATAAATGTATCGAGATTTGACTTATTGGAATTTAACAAACCAGAGGTATCATTTGAACTTGCATGTACAAAGGGAACGTATGTACGTACAGTTTGTCATGATTTAGGCAAACGCATTGGTTGTGGAGCTCATATGACAGCATTGCGTCGTCTTTCAAGTGGAAAGTTTGATGTAAAAAATGCCGTTACAATAGAACAACTTCAGCAGATGAATCCTTCGGCAATCAAAAAGCAGTTAATTCCAGTGTCGGAAGCGGCTCCTAGTTTTGCTTTGTAAAAATGAAAGATTTTTTTGTAAATCTCGACAATCTCGGTACTTTCGACAGGAACTGTGTTATTGCCATCGGAATGTTTGATGGTATTCATAAGGGGCATCAAAAGGTTATAGCTAAAGCAAAATCATTAGCTAAAAAATATAATGCAGTGCCATGTGTGCTTACGTTTACTCCGCACCCTTCTAAAGTTATAAATATGGGGCGAGAACCCGTTGAGATGCTTTGTACTTCAATTCAGCGAGTACAAATGTTCAAGGATGTAGGTATAAAAAAAATATTTGTAAAAAAGTTTACAAAACAGTTTGCGAAGATGTCTCCTTTGCATTTTGCGGAATTGCTAAAACAAAAATTCCCAAATTTAAAGGGAATCGTAACAGGATATAATTTTCTGTTTGGTAAAAATGCATCGGGGAATACTGAAACATTGAGAGAGTTAGCTGATGTTAATGGTTGGGAATATTCGGCAGTTGATGGTGTGTTTTTGTCAGATGGTAGACGTATAAGTTCCTCTGAAATGCGAAAAGCTGTGCATTCTGGAAATCTCGATGAATATAAGTTGTTAAAAGGTGATTATTATACTTGTTTTGGTAATATAAAGCGAGGTAAACGCTTGGGGCGTACAATTGGGTTTCCTACTTTAAACTTGCCGTGGAATCCCGATTGTAAACTTCCATACGGTGCTTATATTGTTGAGCTTATACGATGTAAAACAGGGGAAATTTTCAAGGGCATAGCATCGTACGGAACATCCCCTACAATAGGCGAGACCGAACCCTTGTTGGAGATTCATTTGTTCAAAAATGTAAAGTGGGGAGCCCCTAGTAAAGTTGTTGTAAAGCTAAAAAAATTCTTACGTCCACAAAAGAAATTCGATTCGTTGGAAGCATTGATTGAACAGTTGCACAAAGATATAAAACTCGCAAAAGCTAAATAGAATCTAAAAAAAATGACAGTGTTATTTACTGTCATTTTTTATTTTTTATTTGATTTGTATTATCACTACATGTTTTTCAATTCATAGAAAGGGAACATAGGCAGCCCATTTGTCGAGTACAGACATACATCTGGTTGAGCCCAGTTCTTGTATAGATAACGAACTCCATTAATATTATTTTGTGAGCCTATAATCAATTTATTATTATGTAATTCTATTTTTGTAGGAACCACCCACTTGTCATTTTCTAGAATTTCAAAGCCTCTAAGTTCTCCTTTTTGAATAATATCAGAACCATCTGTATCAAACGATATTTCCGCTTTATTTTCAACAAATTTTACATCTTTACAAATTGCTCCATAAACAGTTCCTGTTATTTTTTTGTAGACATCTCTCAGAGCGACATCAGCCATTCTATAAGCAAGAGAGTCTTTATATTTAGGATGAATGTTATCGAATTCTCCTAAATCTATTGCGGTAGTTATAAAGCAGTTTTGAAGTTTTTTAGCTACTTTCATTTGAGCAATACGAACGTCGTGGAAATTGGAAGTTTCGCGTTGTCCATACGATGCCAACTGAACAAATACAAAAGGTAGATTTTCATTTTTCCATTCTTTTCGCCAAGTAGATACAAGAAGATTGAATACATCTTCAAAATGTTCGTATGCGCCTTTGTGAGCATCACTACAACCCTGATACCAAAGGGCCCCTCGCGTTGCCATAGTTGCAATTGGAGCAATTTTCGCATTCCAAAAATATACAGGAGTGTCTGTTGCTCCGTACGGAGTAAATGGCAAAGGTTTAACATGTTTGTACCAATAATATTTTGGTTTTGGTTTGTTCAAGCGTTTAGCTTCGGCTACTTTTCGTTTGTAGTCAGTAACGTATTTATTGTACTTATCTAATTTTTCTTGATATTTTTCTTCAGTAAAGTTTGCTTTATCTTTTAGGAATCGTTCCCATCGTTTTTTTGTGCTTGCGTTTTTGTAGCAGGCGTCAGCTGGAAGCCAACACATCATTGATGTTGCTCCACGAGGCGTATAAATTAAGCCAACAGGTACGTTTAATTCTTTAGAAATCTTTTCTGCAAAGAAATAACCTATTGCCGAAAATCTATTAAAATTTTGTTTGTTTGTATTTATCCACTTTGCGCCTTTTGTACAATGAAATTGTGGAGTTTCCGCAATTACTGCCGGATTCATTGTAAATTGGCGAACATTTTTCATATTGTCGGCGTTTTCGTAATGATGTTTTCTGTATTCAAGTGGCATTTCATTGCAGTAGTATGCCATATTACTTTGACCTGCTAAAATCCAAACTTCTCCGACTAGAACATTTTTAAAGCTTTTCTGAATTGTTCCATTTTCAGAAATATTCATTTCTCTTGCTTGATGCGAAGTCTTTAGTTTATCTAAGCATAAGCTCCAATTCCCCTTAGCGTCTGCATTGGTCGATTTATTTTGCGATGCAAACAGAACATTTATTTTTGCGTTGGGTGTGGCTTTCCCCCATATTTTCACGGGCATATCACGTTGTAGAATCATTCCGTCAGAAAATATAGAAGGTACTTCTATTTCTGCATATAAACTAATTGTTAATGAAAATATTAAAAATGTTAAAAATTTTCTCATAATTTTTAGTATTGATGTTTGCATATATTACAACTTAGCTTTCACTTTGTTATAGTGTTGCTGTCATTAACGATGTCGAGAAAAAAACACTACTAAGATTTTAGTAGTGTTTTGTAATTTATTTTGTCAGAAATTTATTGTTGAATTTGTTTATTTTCTAAAACTTCTTGAGCCTTTAAAATTTCTCGCGACTTAGCTAAGGCCTCATCGATATTTTCAAGTACAAATTCATCTCCCATTTTATCTAGGAATCCTGATCTTTGCATCATGTGTAATGGTTGAGAATGAGCCCCAGTAATCATCATTACTATATTTTTTGCACGCATTTTTTCGTATAGATGATCTAGTACATCGAGGGCTGTTGAGTCCATTGCAAGTACAGTACGCATACGTAAAATCACAATTTTTGGCGATTCACCCATCTGTGTCAAAATGCTTTCTAGTTTATCAGCTGCACCGAACATCAACACGCCGAAAATTCTAAATACCATAACACCATCTGGAATGTCTTTACCTTCGAGTGAGTATTTTGAAAGGTCTGTTTCTAGTTTTTTATCAACAACCATAATGTTAGTTGTTTGAGAAACACGTCGTATAAATAACATAGCAGCAAGAACCATACCGACTTCGATTGCCAACGTCAATCCGAATACGACAGTCAATAAGAAAGTAGACATAAACACTAAATCATCAGAGCGTGGTAGTTTACGCATTTCTTTGAAAGCCGACCAATCTCCCATATTGTAAGCAACCACAAATAATACGGCAGATAGCGTTGCTAAGGGGATATATTGAGCGTATGGTGCTGCAAACAAGAGAATACATAATAACACAAGGCAATGTACAACTCCGGCTATTGGAGTTTTTCCACCATTTTTTATATTTGTAGCAGTTCTTGCTATTGCTCCTGTTGCTGGTATACCACCAAAGAAAGGCGTAATAACATTTGCCATTCCTTGAGCAATTAGTTCTTGATTTGAATTGTGTTTGTCATCAATCATACCGTCTGCAACAACAGCCGATAACAACGATTCAATAGCTGCTAGTACTGCGATTGTCACCGCTGGCATCACCAAATTTTTTATATTAGCAAAATCTATTGAAATCCATTCAACTTTTGGGAGCGTGCTTGGTATTTCTCCAAATCGCGTATAGATTGTTTCAATTTTTAAATCAAACTCAGCAAAAATCAATGAAATTGCAACTCCTACAAATATTG
>JAGAOA010000159.1 GCA_017623955.1 Opitutales bacterium | reverse complement strand
ATATCAATAGAAGACGACAGAAAGACGTCCTTTAGGAGCAGTTTCAAGAATTGTTTTTGCTGCAAGCAAAATAGTATCACACATTGCATCTTGAAGAAACAAGTTGAAGTCTACAACGTGCGAAGAATTTTCAGGATTTATCAATGGTGCGTGGGCATTTCTACGTTCTTTTTCTGATGGAACTTTTACATCAGCTATTTTTACATTTGGGTTTTGCCATGCCTTTTGCAACGCTTCGTCTGTTTGATATTTTTCTTTCAACCATTTTTTCCATGCTTTTTGTATAGAAGGAGAGAATCCGTTAAAAGTTTTGGGGACAAAAGTTCCACCATAAAACCACTCGCTTGAATTTCCACCAGAAGGATGATACCCAGCGATATTTTCTGGATACTTTTCTTCTACATATTTAATAAATTTTTTCATGGCTTTCATCGCGTCGCGTCGATACACTTCTGAACCTGGGAATGGATAACGAACGTGATATCGAATAATGGGAGTTCCATCGGCATTCTGCATAACCTCGCTTGGATTTGCATCAAGCCATTCTTTTGGTGGCTCAAGACCAAGACGTACGATAATTTTTGCATTGGGATTTGCTTTAATAACCGGCTGGAAACGTGAATCTACTAATTTTTTACAGATAGCATCATCTTTCCAAAAGGCAGGTACGCCAAAAGTAATAAAGTCTACACCGACTTGCGATGCATACTTTTCCGTAGTCATAAATGTCTCTTGCGTATTGGTAGCTATTATTTCTCGAGATTTTGTGTCATACACCTTAACCTCAAAACGCCCTTTTGTATTTGCACGAGCTTTTGCGACAATACGATATCTCTTACCCTTTTCAATCTTGATATCTTTTATACAAAAATTAAGACGTTCAATATCATCTATGCCTGCGTGTTTATTTACAAACGCTTTGTCAATATGCAATACACCATTTTCATTTTTGGCTTTATATGGTTTATCTGAATATTTTTTTGGGTCGGGAGATTTGTTAGAAAAATCCAGAAAATAGTCCTGCCAAGTTACAAGTTCTTTGATTATCCAATTTGAAAAGAGATTTTTATCAACCGGATTTGAAGTAAAATCGTAAAGAGATTTCTTTGTTTTGTCGTCCAAATTTTCCAAGGTTAAATCGGCAATCCAAATATCTTTTACCAACGCACTAAAATTCAGTGATACTGTAGCATCTTTTGAATCGATATGAGACGTGAAATCTATATTATAAACTTGCTCTTGCTTGTCGACGTTCTGAAATTTTGTACCTGGAACATTACTGTAAAACATACGACTGCGAACAGGTTTTCCATCAACATGCAAAAACGGAATTTCTCCACATTTTTGCACCGTATATTCATGTTTTACTTCCTTACAACCGATTAGCATTGTAAGCAATAGTAATGTAGAAAATATCAATAGCTTTTTCATATTTTTACTTTTTAGGAATTATTTTGTTTCCTCGAGCTACAATATTTTCAACAGATTCCGGCTGATAATATACCCCCGCAAGCGGAACTTTTTTCGACTCGATATATGTGTTATCGATAATGTAAACATTCTTTGAATTTCTTACGCAAAAGCCTCCTCGATACCAATGGGCATTCACATAATCAGAATTGTTTTCTATAAAATTGTTTCTGAAAATTATATTATCTGTACTCGAAATCACAGCGACCAATCCGTGTGTGTCGTAAAATTTATTGTTTTCAAATAACAAATTTTTGATAATCGGAACAGCTGGTTGTTCATCAGATGGATCTACTCTCATATAGGCTGCAAGCATAATATCATAAACAAATTTTTGACTCATGCGTCCAATAAGATTTGTTTTACGGAATGTACAATTTCGCACAACGACATTATCAACACCATAGCCCTCACACCAGACTCTATTTGTATATCCAGTTTCAATTTTTAATGCACCGCCCTCTTCAAGCTCAAACAATGTGTTTTCTATTGTGACATCTTTTGCGAGCATAAGAATACCTCTTCGGGTATGGCGAAAATATTTACAATCTTTGATGATTACATTGCGAGTGCCATACTTTGTTTTAAAACAGACAAAACAAGAACCTTCCTGTTTAGGAAGTGGCTTATCGAGTACAATGCGTTCGCCATCGACACGCTTTATCTTTGCTTTGAAGTTTGTCGGAATATAGTTGTCCTGGAAAAGCTCAATTTCTTCATCAACCTTTGGCGAGAAAAACTTTATTCCGCGGATATTATCCGATTCCAAAATATAATCGCCAACTTTTTTCATTACAAACGAGCGATCGTGAAAATTGCCACCATCATCCATTCCCATTGAGAACGTACAATTTATCAATTTTACAAAACCTTTTGAATTTGCGATATGGTGGTGGTCGGCACTCGATGAACATGCACGTCGGGCATCGTCTTTCGGAGGTGCGACATTTACATTGATGTATTGCCAATACTGTTGTTCGCCATCTACATGTAAAGCGTGTCCACGACACGAAAGAATATCGATATTTTCGAGCGTAAGATGTTTGTTTGCGAGCATATCGATACCATTCTTCCCGTAATAATAATGCATCAATCTATATATTGAATTTAGCGGGACTTCTCGAACAAGTTTTCGTTGTGGATAAATTCTCAACTTGTTGGGCGATAACCATTCGTGATCGAGAACATCAACGCCCTCACCTAATCCTAATTTTGACATACCAAACCAACCATTAACGAGTCCAGTTCTGAATGAACTTAAGTCATCATAAAATGGGTCAATAGTTAAAACAGGTGCTCGTTTTCCATACATTGGATAACGTTCATATTGAAAAAAGAACAAATCTAAATACGGACGTTCTGCCTTTGCATCTTTCCCAACAACACGAGTAAAAGCAGCGAGTGGGTCGTTTTGCCAATCCCAGTCTAATTTGAGATTACAAATTTTCATACGCTCACAATTTATTATACTTATATTAGAATTTGTTGTGGCTGGATTAGCGTCCCATTGTGGTTGTGGATTTTTTAATTTTACACTTTTGCTGTAATAGATGAGCGTAGCATTGTTAAAGTCTACAACAAAATCTTTCATTTCTTCAAACTTGATAGAAACAGCGTCGAAACATTTGTATGTTCCCTTGTTGATAACAAGCTTGCTTGCACCGATTTTTTTACAGTGTGCAATCGCCTTATTGATTATTGTCGCAGAATTTGTGATGTTCTCATTCAGCCCAAAATCAGACGCATTGACGACAATGTCGTTTTTTGGCGATGGCAACATTACTTCAAAATCTTTCGCACCAGTCGGCAAATTTTTAAAAGTTATGTTAGACGGCTTCGCATCGAACAAGGCTGGACAATATTTTAATCCACTTTTTTCTAAAGCCCGATTTGCGTTTTCAATATTT
>JAGAOA010000158.1 GCA_017623955.1 Opitutales bacterium | reverse complement strand
ATTATTTAATGTTATTGATAGCTTTGATACTCACGCTCGTATTCCAGAACATTTCGCCAATGTTGATAAATCGGCAAAGGCATCGGGGAAGGTTGCAATTATATCTGTTGGATGGGATCCTGGAATGTTTTCGCTCAATCGCGTTTATGCAAATGCTATCCTTACGGAAGGGAAAGACTATACTTTTTGGGGAAAAGGTGTAAGTCAAGGTCACTCTGATGCTGTTCGCAGAATTGCGGGAGTCAAAAACGCAAAACAATATACTATTCCAGTTGATGAGGCCGTTGAGGCCGTGCGTAGAGGTGAAAATCCAGAACTTACAACGCGTCAAAAACATATTAGAGAATGTTTCGTTGTTCTCGAAGAAAATGCAGATGCATCGAAGATTGAACAAGAAATAAAATCTATGCCAAATTACTTTGCAGATTACGATACTATTGTGCATTTTATCGATGAAGCTGAATTTAATAAAAATCATAGTGCTATACCTCATGGAGGTATGGTTCTAAGAAGTGGAAAAACAGGTTTCGAAAAACAAAATAGTCATTTGATTGAATATAAGATAAAACTTGATTCTAATCCAGAATTTACTTCGTGTGTGTTAGTTGCGTATGCTCGTGCAGCTTTCAGGCTTAATGGGGAAGGATGTGCTGGATGCAAAACTGTTTTTGATATTGCACCTGCATATTTATCGCAGATGTCTAATGAACAGTTGCGTGCTACTATGTTATAAATATCAATAAGTTAACAAAAAAGGACAATCAGATATGGTTGTCCTTTTTTTTGTTCAGAATGTTTATTTTTTTGAAAAAATGTTTTTAATTTCTCTTTACTTGATTTGATGTTTTTTTTAGAATAATTGTATCAATTAAATCAACAAAATTAAAGTGTATGAAAAGAAGTAAGATTAATGAAATGTGTCGCGAGGCAAAGTCTGTATTCGAAAAATATGGTTGGACTCTTCCTCCAGAACCTAAGTGGGACTTTACTGATTTTGGTAAAGATGATATCGACAATGCCGCATTGGTTTTGGTAAATCTAGCCGAAGAAAAAGAGTATTGTGAAAAACTTATGTATGCTCGCCCATATCAATACACTCTCTGTCATGCACACAAACAGAAAAAAGAAGATATAATTTGTCGTCATGGTAAATTCTTAATTCGTGTGTGGGATAGTGAAGCTTGTGAAAATGGGAAACCTGTAACTTTAAATGTAAATGGTAAACCTACTATAATTATTAGTGGGTCTGACTTTATGATTAGTGCGGGAAGTCGTATTACTTTGACTTCTGGAATTTATCACGAATTTACCCCAGTTGAAGCTGATACTATTATTGGGGAAGTTTCTACTGCAAATGACGACGTAAATGATAATTTCTTTACCGATACATCGGTTGGTCGCTTTCCTGAAATAATTGAGGACGAACCTGTTGAATTTAAGCTATTATGAGTTTTCGCAACGGCATTCTAGCGACAGGAACTTGGCTTGTCGATACAATAAAATTACTAGACGCTTTTCCAGAACAAGAGCGTTTATGTAATATCTTAAGTCAAGCCAAGGCAAATGGAGGTTGTCCGTATAACGTACTAAAAGATCTCGCTAAAATGCAGTGCGGTTTCCCTCTTGAAGCGGTTGGGGTATTGGGTAATGATGCCAATGGAGAATATATCTTAAACGATTGTAAAAAACATGGCATTGATGTTTCTGGTATGACTATATTAGATGAATGTTCTACTTCTTTTACAGATGTAATGACTGATTCTAAAACTGGGAAACGCACATTCTTTCATTGTAGGGGTTCCAATGGACTGTTAGAGCCTAAGCATATTGATGTTATGTCATCAAATGCAAAGATATTTTTGGAAGGTTATATGGGACTTCATGACAAAATGGACGCATGTGATGAATTTGGTGAAAATGGGCACTCCAAAATTTTTAGAGAAGCCAAGAATGCAGGGTTTATCACAGTAGCAGACTTAGTAACGTCAAATTCCGATTTCTATACAATAGCGAACGCATCGTTGAAGTGGCTAGATATTTTATCTATAAATGAGATTGAGTTACAAATGATTGCGGGAGTTGAAGTAGATACTTCTACTGCTAAGGATATGAGAAAAGTTGAAACTTTGGCGAAGTCGATTTTAGATAGAGGCTTGGGCAAATTTATTGTTGTTCATTTCCCAGAATGTGCGGTGGCTTTCGACAAAACTGGAAATAAATATATACAACCTTCTCTTAACATCCCTCAAGAATTGATTGTTGGTGCTGTAGGTGCTGGAGATGCGTTTTTATCGGGAATATTATGGGCTGTTCATAATGACAAATCGATTGAGGAAGCTTTGCATACTGCGGTGTGTTTAGCTGCACAATCGTTATTTGATTCTTCGGCTAGTGGCGCAATAATTCCCGTTGCTGAATGTGTGAAATTAGCTGATAAATTTGGATTTAGAAAAATATGAGTATAAAAACTTTACAAACAAAATTAAATGCAATTCGATCTGGAGATAGACGTCAGAAGAATTTTATTATTGCTGATGCTAAAGATGTTGATATGGCAGGTGGTATTTATGCGGCGGGTAAAAATCCCGACGGCTCTCCTGTGACAATGATGCAATATCGTCAACGTATAAGAGATGTTGTAGAACAAGGATTAGTTGACATAATGTTGATGTCGGCTTCAAATCTTGAAATTATAGCAAAAGAAGGTATATTTGAGAATTCGTCTATTACTCCCGCTGCCAGAGGAAACGACACAACTGATATTTGGCTTGCTAGAGGATCATCGTATATAAAAACGCCTTCGCGTCCATTTTCAACGGCATCTATTGATGCAATTCAAAAAGCTGGTGCAAATTTGGCATTGTATTCAATGACTTTCAATAATAACTTTGAAAGTGACTATGAAACGCTTATGGCGTACAAAGGATTTCGTCAAGAGGCTGCAGCCAAAGGCTTTACTTATTTTTTAGAAGTGTTTAATCCCAATGTGCAAGGTGTATCGCCTATGGGTCTATCTGACTTCGTAAACGACAACATTGTAAGAGCTTTAGCGGGTGTTACTGGTGACGAACGTCCACAATTCTTGAAAGTTGCTTATAATGGTCCAAAGGCTATGGAACAACTTTGTTCGTACGATCCAAATATAATTGTGGGTATTCTCGGAGGTGGCTCTGGCACTACGATGGATGCTTTTAGTTTGTTGTACGATGCTCAAAAATATGGAGCAATGGTCGCTTTATTTGGCAGAAAAATAAATAATTCAGAATCGCCATTAGACTTTATATATTGCTTGCGTTTGATTGCAGATGGAGAAATTAAACCGTTGGAAGCTGTGAAGCTTTATCACGATAGGCTGAAGAGTTCTGGAATAAAACCAATTCGCCCAATAGCTAGGGATATTCAGGTTTCTTCTGGACTTCTAAAGAACTATGGCGGATAATGTTATGCACTGAAAAAATGATTGAAAATTTCAATCATTTTTTTTTATCTAAATCATGAATAAGTAAATTTGTAATTAACTATGGCTGAAAACAGGTACATTTGGGAAAAAAAGACTGATCAGGAATTGCAACTTTGGCCTGATGGAAGTAGTGAATGCTACTTAAGCGAACCATTTGTTCCTGCAAAAGAAATCAATAAAACAAGTGGAAAACCATTAGTAAATTCGCCATCTAATTTAGCTCAAGATTTTTTAAAAGTTCGCGGAGTATTATCTGCTGGAATAACTAAGCATAAAAAAAGCTATTATCAAGAACGAAGTGGCGTGAATTTTCATGTAATATTGTACACGCTAAGCGGTTCCGCAACTGTGAAAATTGGAAAGAATAAAACAAAGGTGTGTAGTGGTGATGTGCTTGTTGCTCCTGCTGGAAGTTCGTATTCTGTTTCATGTGAAAGCAATGGATGGAATACTTTTTGGTTTCATTTGGGTAAAACTGAAAGCTGGAAAGGACTGTTTGATATTCCAATACATGTTGAAAAATCGAAAAATTTTTCAAAACTAACTCAAATTGTTCAGTTGTATTCAGAAGAAGTTTATGCTACGGAATTATCGCCAGTTATGTTGGAATCGTATGCAAGTATAATAACAGAGTACATAAAGCGCGACTTTTTAGTTGATTACTCTGTTCCAGAAAAGAAAAAATTAGAGACACTATTAGTAGAAATGCGTCGAACTTTGGGTTTTAAGTGGTCGGCTGTTAATGCGGCAGGGCGTTTAGGCGTTTCAGTAAAACGTCTCAATACATTGTGTATGGAAGTCCATTCTGAAACATTTTCAAAAATATTATTTAGGAATAGAATGCAAAAAGCTTTTGAAATGCTTTCAATCGGTAAATATTCATACTCCGAAGTAGCAAATGAAACAGGATATTCTGATGCTTACGCGTTTTCTAAGGCTTTCAAATTGTTTTATGGGAAGTCGCCTCATTTATTTTTCAAAAAAAATGCAACAAAAGATATTTGACTTGTCTACGTTTTATTACACTCTAACATCAAATTTAATTTAGAATATGAAACTACTTAATTATATATTGATTGTCTCTTTATTTTTTATTCAGCCAATTTGTTTTGCTCAGGCAAATGGTTCGCAATCCCCAAGTAGTGAAACTACTTCTGTTGAACAGAAACAGCTTACTGATGAGGAAATACATCAACAAAAACAGGCTGAACTAGATAAGAAAATAGTTGAAAAAGTAAGCGAAATTCGTGGCCGTTTGAAAACTTTTGTAAAATTTGTTCATAAATATTCTCCAGAAACTGCAGATATTTTAGTAGTGAAATTTTTAGGTATAAGAGTTATTCAATATGCTATTTCTTTATTGATTCTTATTGTTGCATTTTCTCTTACAAAATATGTTATTAGCTTTTTGTTTAAGAGCTTACTGAGTAATATTAGTAAAAAGCATAAAAATTCTTTTGCAGTCTTATTTATATCGAAAATTAGATTGCCTATAAATGTGGTAGCGTGGGTTGTGGCAATTTATTATATGGTGGCTTTCTTGATAAAAGATCCTCATATTATTGCTATAATGGCTCGTTTATTAGGGATTGTATTTTGGGGCTCTGGTTGTTGGGCTATGATGATTGTAAGCGATTCTTTATTCGGTTCTATTGAAGCAAAATTGCGTAGAAAATCATCTGGCGAAACTGCGAGTCTGTTGAGCTTCATAAACCGAGTTATAAAAATTGCTGTAATTACGATTGCGATTCTTTCTGCTTTAGCACATTGTGGTATAAATGTTAGTACTATTGTTGCCTCATTAGGTATTGGTGGTATGGCATTGGCTTTTGCATCGCAAGATACTATTGCTAATTTCTTTGGATCGGTCTCTATTATTTTAGACAGACCTTTCATTGTAGGAGATTGGGTAAAGACAAATTCTTGCGAGGGTACAGTAGAGGCAATAGGGTTTCGCTCTACTCGCATTAGAACGTTTTCGAAGACTTTAGTGACAATTCCAAATTCAACATTGGCTAAGGAATCGGTTGAGAATTTTACAAAAATGCCCCAGCGAAAAGTTAGCCAAATAGTTGGTTTAACGTATGCAACTAGTTCGGCTCAATTACAAAAATTCTTGGAAGATTTACGCAGAATTATTCCTCAAGTTGAGGGGGTTGTTGAAGACAGTCTGACTGTTGAATTTTCCGACTTTGGTGCTTCAAGTTTAGATGTTAGTGTGATTTATTATTCAAAGCAGATAGATTATTCTTATTTTTCCGCTACGAAACGTAGGGTGAATTTTGCAATTATGGATATCGTTGCTGAAAACGGGTTATCGTTTGCATTCCCATCTATGTCTCTATATCTTGAGGCAGATGCAACAAAAGAAAATGCTAAGTAATATAATAGAAGAGAATTTGAGGATAAAAAAAATGCGGTATACTCCGCATTTTTTTATTTCTTTATTTTGATAGAATTCCAGTTTCTAAACCTCGAAGTTCTGCAAGCCCTTTCATTCTTCCGATGAAAGAATATCCAGGGTTACGTGTCGGAGGCTTGTATAGATCATCTGCCATATCTCTGCCATGGTCGGGACGAATTACTATTTTTTGTCCACCATTATCAATTCGCTCTTTTTGTATTTGCAATAGCTTTTTTACTACATCAGACATCGGAACAGAGCCTTCTAAGTGTCCAGCTTCAAAGAAGCTACCATCGGGGAGCCGTTGTGTGCTACGCAAATGGGCTACAAAGACTCTATCTTTGAGTGCTTCCAACATTTCTGGAATATTATTATGAGCTCCTGCACTCAACGAGCCTGTGCAAAAACAAACTGAATTTGCAGGACTATCGTATGCTGATATGATTTTTTGAAAGTCCGTCAATCGCGATGCAATACGAGGCAAGCCTAGAACATCAAATGGGGGATCATCTGGATGAATTGCCAAATGACAGTCACATTCTTCAGCGACTGGAGCGACTTCTTTTAGAAATAAATTGAGATGTTCTCGAAGTTTATCTGCATCTATATTTGCGTATTTTGCCAACATTGTACGAACATCTTCGATTGTGAAGTCCATACTGCATCCTGGGAAAACATCAATTATTGAGCGTTCGAATTTTTTTACGCCTTCTTTGTCTAATGTTTCAAAAAAGTTTTTTGCTCTTTCTAGTTGTTCGGGGGTATAGTCTTTAGTGGCATCTTTGCGTTTGAGCAGATATATCTCAAATGCTGCAAATTGTGCGGGATCGAAACGCAAGCACGTTGACCCATCTGGAAGTTTATAGTGGAGGTCTGTTCTTATCCAATCCAGAACGGGCATAAAATTATAGATTATGATTTTTATACCACAGTCTGCTAAGTTTCTAATTGTTTGTTTGTAATTTTGGATATGTTGTAGATAGTTACCTGTTCTTGTTTTTATTTCTTCGCTGACAGGTACACTTTCTACTACAGACCATTTTAAACCAGCTTTTTCAATAATATTTTTATGCACTAATATGGCTTTTGTTGTCCATACTTCACCGTATGGAATATCATGAAGTGAAGTAAAAACACTTTCGGCTCCAGTTTGACGAATAAATTCAAGTGAGACTTCGTCTTTGGGTCCATACCACCGAAAACCTTCTTCTAACATATACTTTTTCATATATTTACACTCCTGAAAAGCACGAAAATCCACCATCTATTGCCATAATTGTACCTGTTACAAATTTTGAGGCATCGCTAATTAAGTAGTGTGCGGCTCCACATATTTCATCGGCTTTTCCAAAGCGTTTAAAAGGTGTTTTATTTATAACAGTTTGTCCACGCTGGGTGAATGTACCATCTGGATTTGTGAGTAATGCTCTATTTTGTTCACTGATGAAAAATCCTGGAGCTATTGCATTTACACGTATGCCTTCACCAAACTTTTGTGCAAATTCAACTGCGAGCCATTTTGTAAGATTGTTCACGCCAGCTTTAGCGTTTGAGTATCCTAATACTCGAGTAACGGCACTTTCGGCTGTCATAGATGAAAAGTT
>JAGAOA010000157.1 GCA_017623955.1 Opitutales bacterium | reverse complement strand
GCATTCCCATGGAGGGCTTTTGTTGTTGCTGAAAATGATGCTGATTTGGCAGTAAATACTACTGTGTTTAAACTTGCTGAACAGTCGCGTATTGCGGATACTACATGGATAAGTACAGGGTTGTGCGTATGGGAATGGTGGAATGATTGGAGTGTTGAAGGTGTCGATTTTAAAACAGGTGTAAACGAACAAACATATCGTCACTATATTGATTTTGCTTCAAAAAATAAAATACCATTCATCCTTTTTGATGCAGGTTGGCTAGTTGGGCATGATGTAGGTGGAATGAAGACTGGTGTTCACGAACGTATGATAGAGGGTGAACCATTCCTAGATGTAAAAAAACTCATTGATTATGCTCATTCAAAAGATGTGAAAGTAGTTCTTTGGTGTTTAGGGCAGTCGTTAAATTTGTATTGTGAAAAATCAATAAAACGTATGAAAGATTGGGGTGCCGATGGTTTTAAAGTCGATTTCTTCAATCGCGATGACCAAACAGCAATGGAACTATATTACAAAATAGCCGATATTGCTGCAAAATATAGACTTCTTGTAGATTTTCATGGTTGTGCAAAACCAGCAGGATTGGAAAGAACTTATCCCAATGTTGTCAATTTTGAGGCGGTATATGGTTTAGAACAAAATAAGTGGCGAAAGAAAGATTTGGCAGTATCGCCATCGCACAATGTAGATTTAGTTTTGGCTAGAATGTTGCAAGGCCCAATGGATTATACTCCTGGAGCAATGCGTAATTTGTCTAAAGTATGTTATGTTCCACATTATACTCAACCATCATCAATGGGAACAAGAGCACATCAAATTGCTCTATATGTTTTGTTTTACTCTCCATTGCAAATGCTTTGCGATTCTCCAAGCGAATACAATAAGTATCCCAAGACATTGTCTTTTTTGAGTTCAATTCCAACAACTTGGGATGAGTCAAAGTCAATAGAAGCTAAACTTGGTGAATACGTTATTTTAGCCCGTCGGAAAGGCGATGTATGGTATATTGCAGGTATTACAGATAAACAAAAGGATGTGAAAATTAATCTTTCTAAAATCATTCCAGAAGGCGAATACACCGCAGAAATTTATAGTGATACAGTAAATTCAAATAGAACACCACAAAGTTTTAGTTTGAAAGTAAAAACAGTATCATCGTCAGATGTAGTTGATGTTGTAATGAAAAATGGAGGCGGTTTTGTAATACGACTTACTCCTGAAAAAATACCATTCATTTCTGATATAATTAGAACAATTTTTGACGAATAATGCGTTGTTTTTAGCAAAAAACCTCACTTTTATGAGGTTTTTTTGTATTTGTAGCAATGCTATTTTTCTGATTTTTTACCGATTATATAAATAAATGAAATGTGATCACATATTAGTTGACGGTTGGAACGTTATACATGCAGAGCCAAAACTTAAAAATCTTTTGGCTAAAGATGCTCTTACTGCTCAACGTAAATTGGCTGAGATTTTAGAACCAATTCACGATATGTATTCAACGCGTATAAGTATTGTTTATGATGGAAATGGTGATGATGTTTCTATTGTGCGTCCTAATGATAGTGTGAGTACTTTTTGCGAGGTATATACACCGTCTTCAATGACTGCCGATGATTTTATAGAGCGTTATTGTGCATTGGCGAAAAATAAATCACGTATAATAGTAATATCTAACGATAATATGATATGGGAAACCGTTTCAGTTCTCGGTGCTGTCTGTATGCGAATTGGCGAGATTTTTTCTTATGGAAAATCTGCGGCAAATGACATAAAGCGAATGACATCGAATATAAATTTTAAAACGGAGCGTCAGTGGCAAAGTTTTAGTGCATTGGCTAGTTTGGATACGTTTGATTTAGATATAAATAGAATAAAATCTACACTTTTTGATTCAAAAAAAATGCAGAAGCGTTTGAAGAAAATTGATGAAAATTCTGTGTCAAAATTGAATGAAAAGCATAAGAAATTGATAGATAAGAAGTCTGAAATTGCGATAGAGGCTGCTAGTTTAAAGATTCATCATATTTATAAAGCTAAAAAGAATATCCAAGCAGAAAAAGAACAACCTAAGAAACGAATACCGCATATTTTCAAGGATTTTAGGGAGTTGGGCAGAAGTAATAACAAAAAGAAAAAGTAAAAAGTATTAAAAATCTATTGACAATATCGGTTAAATGTGGTGATATACATGCTTTATTTAATGGTGGCTGTAGCTCAGTTGGTTAGAGCATCGGATTGTGGTTCCGAGGGTCGCCGGTTCGAGTCCGGTTAGCCACCCCAAATGAAAAGGCCGATGAAAGTCGGTCTTTTTTTTTATGGCTAAAGTGGACGAGAACTGGCGAAGCCGAGTTCGTTCACAAATGAAATTTGTGAGAAGCTTTGCGAAGCAAAGAGCCGAGCGTAGCGAGTGCCGAAAACAAACGAAGTGCGTTTAGACACATTTTGAAAAAATGTGCCTGTAAGGTGTGCAGTAGCACATCAAACGAGCACCACTGTGCGAGCGAGTTCAATCCGGTTAGCCACCCCAAATAAAAAGGCCGATGAAAGTCGGTCTTTTTTTTTATGGCTAAAGTGGACGAGAACTGGCGAAGCCGAGTTCGTTCACAAATTTATAACAGAATGGGATAGAAGCGTAACAACAATATTATTTCCGGATGAATATTGATATCTTTTTTTTGTTTTGTTATAAAGGTGTGTTTTACGAGTTTTTTGACTTCAAATTTAAATATATTTCTCGTAGCGCATTGTAATCTTCGTCTTTCGACTTAGACTGTATTCTGATGTCAAATTTATCGGCTTGCTTAAATTCTTCAATAGCCGTTTGCATACGTCTATCAATTTCTTCTTGCGATTCTGTGTTGCGACCAAGCAAACGTTTGCGCAATTCTTGTTCATTATCAGGAGCTACAAATATAGTAGTAAGACGAGATTTTATTTGAGGATTTTCTTGGGCAATTTTACGCCAAGTAGCTGCACCTTGTACATCGATAATTAATATTTTATCGCCACCTTGTGTGTCATTTATTGCATTTTTACTAGTTCCATAATAGCGATCATGCACTTTTGCGTATTCGTAAAAATCTCCATTTCCTATTCC
>JAGAOA010000156.1 GCA_017623955.1 Opitutales bacterium | reverse complement strand
CGGCGAAGTGGTATCCAAAATACGATGCAATCAATCCAATTAATACGACGCTCGAACTTAAAATATCTGTTGAAAAGTGTAGAGCATCAGCTTCTAGGGCTTGACTGTTATATTTTTTTGCAGTTTTTGTTAGATGTCTAGCGCGAAAGAAATCTACAATAATTGATATTACAACTACGACGAACGCCCATATACTTAAAGAGAAATCTGTTTTATGATATAATAAACGCAAAGTAGCTTCGTAGGTTACCCACACCGATGTAGCAATGAGCAATATAGCTTCTATCAGGGCAGATAGGTTTTCAATTTTTCCGTGTCCAAAGTTGTGTTCTTTGTCGGCAGGTTTGTCCGACATTTTTACAGCAAAACAAGTCATACCAGCTGCGAGCATATCGAGCATAGAGTGTAGGGCTTCTGATATTATACCTAAACTGCCCGTAAGTAGCCCAACAACAATCTTCATAAAGGTTAGTCCAGTGGCGGCTAGAACCGATAACATAGCTGCAAAATCTTTTTCTTTCATTTGTAACGTAAGCAAATTAAATATATCGAAAAAGCTCAAGCAAATTTTATTTGTTGATGTTAAAAACGCTTGTGTGATGTTAAAAATATTGTTTGACGTTTTTGGTATAATTTAGTAAAATAAATCCGAAGAATTTTGAATTTTAGCCATAAAGTAATTGAAAATTGGAGAAAGAATATATGAAAATGAAATCACTTATAATAGGAGCGTTATCGTTAGTAGTTGCCTCAACATCGTTTGCGCGCGATGTTTGGACAGCCGAAGAAGCAAATGCGTGGTTTGCAAAACAACCATATAGAGCAGGGGTGAACTATATTCCAGCATACGCAATTAACGCAATAGAAATTTGGCAGAAAGAAACATTCGATATCAAAGTTATAGAAAAAGAATTTGCCCTAATGCAGTCGATAGGTTTCAACGCAATTCGTGTGTTTCTTAATGATTTGGTTGTAAATGACGACCCCAAGGGCTTCCTTGAACGTTTTGAGCTTTTTCTCAAGACTGCCGACAAATACGATATAGGTGTTATGGTTGTGTTCTTCACAAATGGAGGTAGAGACGATGCAAAGCTTGGCAAACAACCAGAGCCAGACGGTACCCACAATTCAGGTTGGAAAAAACAGCCATCATACTCAATTTTGGGTGATAGATCGAAATGGGGACACTTAGAAAAGTATGTAAGAACAGTTGTTGGTGCTCATGCCAAAGACCCACGTATTATTTGTTGGGATATCTTTAATGAACCTGGAAACATTCGTAGTACTCATATCGTTGGTGGTGGTGCAGGGCTTACAAAAGAACGCATAGAATATTTGCAAGATTGTGTTGTCGAAGTCATAAAATTAAGTTCGCAGTGGGCTCGTTCGTACGATCCAATTCAGCCAATCACATACGGTTTGTGGGCTCGCTCTCCAGAGTTCAAAAAGAAGTTCGATAAAGTTCAGTTTGAAAACAGTGATGTTGTTTCGTATCATTCGTACGGCAATCTCCGCGAACAAATACTTCGTCATAAAGAGCTTAAAAAATTCAATAAGCCAGTATTCTGTAAAGAATGGATGGGTAGAATTTTGGGTAGTACATATAATCCAATTTTGCAGTATCATAAGCAAAATAAAATTTGGTCGTTTGCATTTGGTTTAGTTGCAGGTAAAATGGAAACATGGCGTCCTTGGCCACATCATGATACTCCAGAAACAAAAGGT
>JAGAOA010000155.1 GCA_017623955.1 Opitutales bacterium | reverse complement strand
GGTGAAACTGATAATGGCTTTACAAAAGGTTCTGGTCGTAGCGTGTTGGGCGTAGATATGGTTGATTGCTTGCAGTCTTGTGTAGATTTGTTGGGCAGTTGGGGTGGACATCCTATGGCTGTTGGCGTGTCAGTTCGTGAAGGTTCAGTTGATGAATTTCGCGAAAGACTTTCAGAAACTATAACAGAAAAATATGGTGCAGATTTCGATTTTTCACCAAAGGTAAATATAAGTTTGACCCTAAATTCTGAAGACGTAGGTTTAGAATTATTAGATGAACTTGAACTTTTGCATCCATTTGGAGAGGGGAATAAAGAACCTATTTTTGCACTTCAAAATATAGTTCTTACAAAAGAACCAGAACCATTTGGTTCGGGGCAGAATTTTCGTTTCCAAATACCTTTGGCAAATGGTGGATGGCTCAATGCAGTTGCATGGAGATTTGCAAATAATGTGCCTCCTGTAAATGTTCCATTAGATTTTGCAATCAAGCTTGGTTGGAATAGATGGAATCGCCGTAAGTCTCCACAAGCAACGCTAATCGATTGGCGTGTTTCTGGTAGTTAGTTTTAAATTTAATAAAATAAAAAAAGACGCACTCAAAAAAGTGCGTCTTAATTTTTAGTAAATTATGACTTATTCGCCGTCGTCGCCAATAGCTTGAACAGGGCATGATTCCAATGCCTCGTTGCAGAGAGCAACTTCTGCGTCGTTTTCAGGTTGCTTTGCAACGCATGCACAACCAGAATCGGTCATTTCGAAGAGACCTTCAGCTGTCGATGCACAAAGTGCGCAACCGATGCACTGAGAATCTACATAGTATTTACCTGATACATTGAATTCGTTTTTTTCGTTTTTGTCTGCCATAGTGTATCACATCATTATCCTATAACGACAGAGGTCAAGCTTTTTTATATTTTTTTTGTGTTTCTTGTAGTGTCAATAATGAGAATTTTATAAAAAAGCTTTATTGTTTTAAGATTTTTGTCATCATCTCGAATGTATGAAAGTCGATTTTAATAAATTGTCGATAACTGATAGAGAATTTGAGAATTTGAAGTCAGCTTTAGATGGTTCTCCATTGCAGGGTGGCGGACGCTTTTTGGCTCAATGCGAAATTCGTATAGCTCAAATAGCAAAGGCAAATAACGTATTGCTTACAACATCAGCAACATCTGCTTTAGATATATCAGCATATTTGTCTGATATTGAAAATGGTGATGAAGTTATAGTTCCTTCGTATACGTTTGTTTCAAGTATAAATGCGTTTGTATCACGTGGGGCAAAACCCGTATTTTGTGATGTTTGCGCCGATACTCTCAATATTGATATCGATATGTTATCTACATTGATTACCGAACGTACTAAAGTAATTGTTCCAGTTCATTATGCAGGTGTTGCTTGTGATATGGATTCAATCTTAACAATTGCAAAAAAATACAACTTAATGGTTGTTGAAGATGCCGCACAAGGTTTTAACTCTTATTATAGGGGGCGCCATTTGGGAACTATTGGCGATTTGGGTACTATAAGTTTCCATTCGACAAAAAATGTAATTGCGGGCGAAGGCGGTGCTTTACTTGTAAATCGACAGGATTTAATACATCGAGCAAATTACATAAGAGAAAAAGGGACAAATCGCATAGATTTTGTAAATGGAATTATAGATAAATATACGTGGGTTGATTGCGGTAGTAATTATATTCCATCTGAGTTAACTTCTGCTTTTTTGGCGGCTCAGTTAGAGAGAGTTGAATCTCTAACATCTTCTAGAATTGAAGCATGGAAACGGTATAAGCAAATGCTTTCGCCTCTAGAAAAAGAAGGTAGGTTAAATTTGTGTAAAATTCCATCTTACGCAAAAAGCAATGCTCATATATTTTTTATTTATCTAAATTCTGTTGAACAGACAAATGCTCTTCAACAATACTTGCGTGAATTTGGGGTATCCGTAATGGGACATTATGCTCCATTGCATAAATGTCCTATGGCTTTGAAGTTGAATGGAGGCTTTACACCTAATTTGCCAGTAGCAGAAAAAATGGCATCTTGTATGTTGCGTTTACCTATGTATGCCGATATAACCGAACATCAACAACAGTACGTTTGTGAAAAAATAATCAATTTCTTTGACAATCTGTAAAAAACATCTTTTATTTATGATAGTTTTTTATGGTGGGCATTCGCTCGAAGTATCTTCGAGAGGAAAGTCCGGACACCACAGAGCAAAACCCCGATTGAAAAATCGGAGTGCTGGGAGAAAATCCCAGTGCATGAACAGTGCCACAGAAAATATACCGCCCGAAAGGGTAAGGGTGAAAAGGCGAGGTAAAAGCTCACCGCCGTTAGAGTAATCGAGCGGGTATGGTAAACTCGGTTTGGTGTAAGACAATGTAAGATGTCGGGCTGCTCGTCCATACGGCATCGGGTATGTCGCACTCTGAAAGGAGGCGTTGATGAAAATTAACGCAGATAAATGAATGTCGCCTGCAAAGGTACAGAATTCGGCTTATAGCCATAGAAAACTATTTTCAAGATGCCTTAATTAAGGCATCTTTTTTTTGTATGTATAATATGCTTGCAAGGGAGCGATAAAAGCATAAGATTTCATCCGTTAAAGTTTTATATGGGTATCAGGTTAAAGTTCCTAGTTTATGTAGTTTTGCCGTTGTTGATAGTAACGATTGCGGCATCGTTATATACGTCGTCAAAAAATTTTTCTTTGTTGAGTTCTACTACAAAACAACGATTTGTGTTAGACACTGAGATTGTTGCCGACAAGGTTTCATCGGAAAATGTTCGTGGAATATCGATTGCTAAGAGTGCATCGGTTTCGGCAGAAATTCTTTTTGGCAATCGTGTGTCTACGGTTAAGATGATGAAAAAGCTTATCGAGGCATTTCCATCGTTTTTTGGAGCTGGAATTTCTTATTCAATCAATGCTGACTTTAACGATTTTAGGGCTGACTTAGGTTTGAAAAACATTAGAGAAGGTAAAGACGCTTATTCGGATGGTGCGTTAGATTCATACGACTTTTCTACAAATAAAACAGAAGTGTCTATTGATGAGTGGATTGCTGCATCTGAGGGCGGACGTTTTAACGCTATCTGGCAAAAGCCTGATGGCGATTTACTGTTGTCTCCATTAACAGAGAGTGAAACCGCAACATATTCTTCGGCTCTTAGAAAACGTGTTGAAGCATCAGAGAAAGATTTGTATGTTGTTACCGAACCCTATATTTCATCCGGTAAAAATATGATTGTAGAGTATGCATCTGCGATTATGGCTGATGATAGATTTTCAGGACAAGTTGTTTTTGTAAGCGATATGCAACGCATACAGTCTATATTGACTTCTATGAGTGTTTCTAATGAAGAACAATACTTTTTAATAAGTTCGCAAGATAGAGTAATTGCTTCTAGTAAGTTTGATAATATGAAATCTATTTTGGTTGGCGATATTTATACCGATAATGCTGGTAATTTAGTTCAAAATTTTTTGCGAGAAGAAAAAGGTCTGTTGGTTCGCGATGAATCTATTGTTGCAAAAATTGATTTAACAAAGTATAACAATTTTTACTCAGAAATATTGCGTTATGCTTGTATGCAAGCAAAGACAACAATAACCACAGATTTATCGGAAAAGAAAATTTCTATTTATAAAGATCCCAAAACAGGACTTCGCTATTATGTCGATGTTGCACATGTTCGTGCTGGGAAGTGGATAGTTGTTCATATTTGTCCAGAAATTGACTTTTTTAGTGTAGTTATGTCATCGTTTTTAGGAGACGTTGCTCTGATATCATTTGTAATATTGATTTGTATTTTTGGTTTTATTATGATTTCACGCTTTACTCGACGTATAGCTCAGAGTAGGAGTGTTATCGATAATTTATCTTCAGGTGTTTTTGTAGAAGTTACAGGAAAATCTGTTGATGATGAAAGTGGGAGATTGGCACGTTCTTTAGCGAAAGCAATAAAGAAGATATCCATAGTATTTTCAAAAATTGAATCTTTACAAAAAGATCTTTCTGAAACATCTAAAAATATTACATTAATACTTGAGAATTATGCATTTCAATCAAACTCTATAGATTTGCAAACGATAAAAATTTCTAATGCATTAAAGAGCGCAATAGAAAATAATAAAGGAGTTCGTCAAAATATAGATAAATTAGAAAATTCAGTTTCAACAGCTTTAGATTTTAGCGAAAATGTGCGTAAAGATTTCAGTTATATAGATGATCTTATTGGTGAGTTTTCTCGTAATGCAACATCATCAATGCGTCGCAATGCGAATTTAAATGATAGAATAAAAAATATTACAGGAATTTCGGCAGATATTTCAAAAGTAGCCGACGAATCTAATTTACTTTCGCTTAATGCATCAATAGAGGCTGAAAAATCGGGCAAGTATGGTAGTGGTTTTGCTGTTATAGCACGCGAAATAAGTAGATTGTCGGAAAGTGTTTCTATGTCGTCGTTTGATATGAAAAACATTGTAAGAGATGTTGAAAACGCAATATCGTACGATTCTTCAGAATCTGGTCGTTTACTTGAAAATCTCAACGATTTCACTTCAAAGTATTCAAAAATTTTAAAAAATATAGATGTCATTGTTGAACAGATAAAGAGTGCCATTCCAGCCAAAGATTTATTAGAAACAAATTCTTCAACTAATGATTCTGAAATAGGTAAAGCCTTTGATTTACTGGTTGAATTAGCTGATTCTATTTCAACATTAAATACTTTGCGTAGTGAGCTAATGTCAGCATCTGAACATTTGTCAGAAAAGGTCAGAAAAATAGAAATAACAGTTTCAAATTTGAAATCTGAGGATTAATTCAATGCAAGAACATCAGACAAATGAACGTTGTTGGGCTAAGGATGGTTTGTGGGGAGATTGTACCTGTTCAAATCTTAAGTCTGTTTTGCATTGTAGAAATTGTAAAACTTTTGAGAATATAGCGTCTAAGCACTTATCAAAAGCAACATTACCAACATTACCAAACGTAGAACCATTAGAAACCGTTATAACAGAAGAATATCAGGCATACTTTGTGTTTAAATGTTCAAACGAACTTTTTGCTATACATCCACACTTTGTGGGCGAAGTTACAACATCAGTACCAGTTCATAGAATACCGCATCGTATAGGTAATACTATTGAAGGTATTTCTAATATAAACGGAGAGTTAGTTTTGGTGGTCGATTTATATAATACATTTTCGCTTGAAAAGTCGGAGGACTATTCTGGATTAATGGTATTGTGTAATTTTGCAAACGAGAAGTTAGCATTTAAAACAAACTCAGTTTTAGGAGTGCGTAAAGTTGATAAATCTAAAATAGAAGAATTTAGTTACAAGAATACACCTTTTGTGAGTCAGAAATTTTCAACGTCAAAACTGTCGAATATAAACGTAATCGACATTGAATTATTAACAAGTGCAATCGTAAACCGAAGAATATGAAAAACGATAAATTTATTTTAGATTTATTTCTCGGTGAATTGCGTTCAAATTGTGCCATCATAAAGACCGCATTCAATGCTGATGCTGATTGTGCAATTCTCGAAAATGTTGCACGTTCGTTAAAATCTAGTGCAAAGCTAGTTGGATTTGTCGAATTAGCTGCATTGTTTGCACATTTGGAAGATTTTTTTGCACACAAAAATCTATTTGTAGAAGGAGATAATGTTGCTCAAGAATCTGTAAAAATAATTGAAACACTTTCAAATGCAAATTCTGAAAATATAGAATCAATAGTTGATACGTATTCTGATAGAATTGATTTTTGTGCAAATGCAAATTTTCAATTTCGTGTAGTTGCGTCGATAACTAATAAAAATGTTCATACCGATAAATTTGAGCATCCTAAAATTGACGCCTCAATGAAAGAACTTTTTGTTTTAGATGTATCTAAGCAAATAGAATTGATATTAAATACGTTGGTAGAGCTTGAGAATGATTTTACTTCAAAAACAAGATTAGAAGCATTAATGCGTTCCAGTCATAGTATAAAAGGAGCTTCTAGAGCTGTTGGCTTAGGTTCTATTGTCGAGCTCACTCATCAGATGGAAAATTGTTTTTCGGGTGCTTTAAATGGTAAAATAAATTTGTCGGAAAATAGCATAGATGTTTTCTTTAAATGTGCCGATTTTATTCTTGAACTATGTAAAAATTCATTTTCCGAAATCGATTCAGAACGCAACAAAGCTCTTATATTGGCGTTAAAGTCGGTAGAAGAACATACAGAGACTAGTAAAGAAATATCAAGTGTTGTTAGTAAAGTACAATCAGATGTAGTATTTCCGTTAGTTGATTCGTCTTATGTACGAATATCTGTTGATAACATTAACTCAATTATGGCACTCGCAGCTGAGGAGTTGATTGAAACTAGAAAGTTTGAACGTTTTAAGGATAGAGTTTTGTCGATAAAACAAGAGCAGGAACAAATTTCTAATCGACTTGAAGAAGCTACAAATATGTTAGACACATCGATAGTTGAAAGTTCAGCCTTGTCGAGATTTGAATTTATAAGCGTTGCTTTACGAGAACAAATATCTGCTTTACGTAACACTATTGATGATTTTTCTGAATATGCTAGAAAAAACGTATTATTGTCGTCAAAGTTATATCACGAAGTGTTAGAAAGTAGAATGCGTCCATTTTCAGATATAGCTCAACGCTTTCCTAAAATGGTCAGAGATTTTTCAAAATCTTTGTCGAAAAAAATATCTTTTGAAATATCAGGAGCAACAGTATCTATTGACCGAGATATTCTCGAAAAACTTGATGCTCCAATAACTCATATATTGCGTAATGCATGCGATCACGGAATAGAGTTGCCTTCTATCCGCGAAGAATTAGGAAAACATCAGATTGGAAAAATATCTATGAAAGCATCGCATTCTTCTGGAATGTTTTTGTTATCTATTTCTGATGATGGTAGAGGTATAGATATAGATAAGGTAAAGGAAAAAATTTTAGCAAAGAAGTTGGTTTCAGAAGATATTTTGGCACAAATGCAAGAAGATGAAATTTTTGAATTTCTCTTCTTGCCTGCGTTTACTACAAAAGATGAAGTTACCGAAATTAGTGGTCGAGGCGTCGGTCTAGACGTAGTACAGACAATGTTGCGTGAAGTTGGTGGTTCTGTAAGTATGACTTCAGAAAAGGG
>JAGAOA010000154.1 GCA_017623955.1 Opitutales bacterium | reverse complement strand
TAGATTGTTGAAGATTTATCGAATAGTTAAATTCGTTGTGACACGCATGCATTTTCGGGTTCGTCAAATTGTGCTTCAGACTAGGCTTTGCAAAACAAAGCGATACGAGCGCACAAAAACAGTGCGTGAGTATTGCTGAAGTTTTGCAAAACGTAGTATCAAGCCAATTTCACTTCCTTAATGTTACTTATTTTTTCATATTTTTATAGATTGTTGAAGATTTATCGAATAGTTAAATTCGTTGTGACACGCATGCATTTTCGGGTTCGTCAAATTGTGCTTCAGACTAGGCTTTGCAAAACAAAGCGATACGAGCGCACAAAAATAGTGCGTGAGTATTGCTGAAGTTTTGCAAAACGTAGTATCAAGCCAATTTCACGAACCCCAAAAAAAAGCTTTAAATGAATGAAAAAATAATCAATAATACTTGGTCAATATGATACCTAATATTCTCGCAGAAAGATACGCAACCCAATCCATAAAAAATATCTGGAGCTCTGAAGGCAAAATCTTGCTCGAACGTAACCTCTGGATAGCTGTAATGAAAGCTCAAAAGGAACTTGGCTTGGATATTCCCCAAGAAGCCATCGATGCCTATGAAAAAGTTAAAACAAACATTCGTGTCGATGAAATCAATAAGCGTGAAAAAATAACACGCCACGATGTAAAAGCCCGCATCGAAGAGTTTTGCGAACTCGCAGGCTTTGAACATATCCATAAAGGAATGACAAGTCGCGATCTAACAGAATGTGTTGAACAATTACAAGTTTTCGAAAGTCTTAAAGTTATACGTGTAAAAGCAGCTGCCGCCCTACACTTGCTTTCGCAATTAGCATATAAACATAAAGCCACAATTCTCGCAGCTAGAACACATAATGTAATAGCCCAACTCACAACCTTTGGCAAACGTATGGCAGAGTTTGGCGAAGATTCTATGCGTGCCCTTGAAAAGTTGGATGAGCTCATAGATACATACGCAGTTCGTGGACTAAAAGGAGCTGTTGGTACTCAGCTAGATCAATTAACACTTTTTGATGGCGATGCAACAAAAGCAATAGCTTTAGACGAAAAGATTAGAAAACATCTCGGAATATCCCGTTGCATAGGAGCAACAGGACAAGTCTATCCACGAACATTAGACTTTGAATGTGTTTCTCGTCTGTATCAATTAGGAGCTGGAGCATCTAGCTTTGCAAAAACACTCCGAATAATGGCTGGTATGGAACTAGCAAGTGAAGGTTTTGCCAAAGGTCAAACAGGTTCATCTGCAATGCCACATAAAATGAACTCACGCAGTTGTGAACGTATAAATGGCTTCCATGTTATCTTGCGCGGATATATGGATATGGCAGCGTCTTTGGCTGGAGATCAGTGGAATGAAGGCGATGTTTCGTGTTCAGTAGTCCGCCGTGTAGTTTTGCCAGACTCGTTCTTTGCACTAGATGGTTTATTAGAAACATTCATTACAATAATGAATCAAATGGTTGTGAACGAAGCTGTCATTAAAGCTGAATGTGCAAAATATATGCCGTTCTTGCTCACTACAACAGTAATGATGAATGCAGTCAAAAAGGGAATCGGCAGAGAAGATGCACACGAAATCATCAAAGAACATGCAGTTGCTACCGCAAACGATTTACGCGCAGGCAAAATAATAGAAAATGATCTTCTAAAACGTTTGGCAAATGATGAACGTATGCCTCTAAATATTGACGAATTGAATGCAATTAGCGAAGTCGGTTCCAAAGCAACCGCATTGGCAGAAATGCAAACAGAAGACTTCTGTAATAGAGCAAATGCCCTTGTAGAAAAAACTCCAGAAGCTAAAACTTATACTGCTGGACCAATCTTGTAACACAACAGATGTTTAAAATTCTAAATAAATGCGACACCACTAAAGCCCGTCGCGGACAGCTTGAAACTGCTCACGGAGTAATTCAAACACCTGTTTTTATGCCCGTGGGCACTCAAGCCACAGTAAAATCATTAACTCCGCAACAAATTGAAGATACTGGAGCTCAAATAATCTTGGGTAATACCTATCATCTAAATATACGTCCAACTTCAGAGTTGATTGCACGCTTCGGGGGGCTTCATGGCTTTATGAAGTGGAATAAACCAATACTTACTGATAGCGGAGGGTTTCAAGCATTTAGTCTATCAAAGTTGCGAAAAATATCAGAAGAAGGAATCCAATTCAACTCGCATTTAGACGGAAAAAAATTGTTTATAAGCCCAGAAAGCTGTATGCAAATTCAGAAGAATTTGGGTTCAGATATTTGTATGGTTCTAGACGAATGTATACCATATCCATGTAAAGAAAATGCCTGTAAAATGTC
>JAGAOA010000153.1 GCA_017623955.1 Opitutales bacterium | reverse complement strand
CGCATTTCTTCCGCTTTAAGTATAAAAATACTATCACCTATTTCGATGGGCTGAGTATACTCGCCTGCTTTGAGTTTAAAAAGGACTGTATCTAGAGCCGGATTTAATTGTCCTTTTTTATACCAACCCCATTCGCCTCCCTTTGCGGAGGAATCGTCTTTGCTGTAAGTTTTTGCCAAACTTGCGAAGTCTTCACCAGCCTTCAATTTTATCATAATTTCTTGGGCTATTTTTCTATTTGACTCTAGGGTTGAGTTCATTGAAGTTTTCAAGGTAATCATACGTATATTTGCCGATGCCGGAGAATACCACTTTTGTTTATTTTGTTCGTAATACTCCCTGATTTTTTTTGGACTTACCTGTGCGGCTGTTTGACGCATTGAACCTTTCATATAATTAACGATTATATCTTTGCGTTGTTCTTCGCGAAACTGTTTTATAGTCTTACCTTGAGTTTTGACATATCGCAATAGTTCAGCTCTATCGCCATTGAATTCGCGTTTGATATAATCGTCGAAATGAGAATCCAAATAAGACTGAGGTAAATTCATTCCTTTTGACGTAAAATCTTTTACAATCAATTCACGATCAATTATATTTTGGATAATTTCGGAAGCATACGCTCTTACGCGTTGTTCAAAGTCAAACTCTGAAGTAGAAGCAGAACGTATCTGAGGAATAAATGGTTGAACTTCGCGCATAACTTCTTCTTTAGTTATAGCTCTATCTTCAACGACAGCTACAATGGCATCTGAACCCAATGTCTTATTGGCAGACATATTATGGCGTAAATAACCTTGAGCAATGGCACTAATGCTTAGTGTTGTTAATATAAATGATACTAATATTGTTTTCATAATTTTTTCAGTGATGGGATTACAACCATCAAAAAATTTTCAATCTCACGTAGTTTGGCAACTGGATTTGATTTCGTCAAGCGTGGAAAACGCTCATTTATCTTGAATGGCAATATTTCATTTAATTTTCGATAACACAATTTCAAGATTTCTCCTTGTGTTTGAACCAGTACAAAACCACAATTCTGAGCCATAATTCTAATACGTTCTAGCATAAAGACATACTCAGCAGGAACAGGAGGTCTACCAAAGCGATCTTGAATTTCATAACGTAAAGAATCTATTTCTTCTAACTTAGAAGTAGAAGCTAGACGTCGATAAATATCTATACGAAGTTCTGTTTGTGGAACATAATCGGCGGGAATATAGGCATTGACAACTTCGCCTCTTGTTGCAGCTATTTCACGCAC
Source organism: Opitutales bacterium (assembly GCA_017623955.1). The sequence goes on along the minus strand of JAGAOA010000153.1, from coordinate 7,478 downwards.
CAATATTTCTTGATAATAATTTTTTGCATTAGATAATTCTGCTGGAGAATTGTTAGCAGCTTCGCCAAGTTTTACAAAATCTAACTCGACAGAAGCACGTAAGACCGTTGCGGTCTTCTCGCCCTTTAGCATTGCAACGCTCTTCTTTAGAAGTGAACAATATAAATCGAACCCAACACCTGCGATGTGTCCACTTTGTTTTGCACCTAATAAATTTCCACAACCTCTCAATTGAAGGTCCCTAGTTGCAATTCTAAAACCAGCACCAGCTTTATTATATTGACGTATGGCACTCAAACGTTTTCTGGCAGCATCTACAATTTTAGAATGTTTGTGTAGTAAAAGCCACGCATAAGCACGACGAGTAAAACGTCCTACTCTACCTCGCAACTGGTACAACTGTGCCAAACCAAATTTATCGGCACTTTCTACTATTATAGTATTACAGTTAGGAATATCTAATCCTGATTCTATTATGGTAGTACAGACAAGAACATCGTATTTACCATCAACAAAATCTGACATAAGTTTTTCTAAAGCGTTCTCGCTCATCTGACCATGCCCAACCCCCACACGCAACTTAGGAAACATAGCCTTTATTTTTAAAGCGACATTTTCAATAGTCTTTACTCTATTATGCAAGTAAAATACCTGACCACCTCTATCTATTTCCTTTTCGATAGCATCTTTTACAGTATCATCTGAATAATCTCGAACAAAAGTTTCTACTGGAAAACGATTTTTTGGAGGTGTTTCCATCAAACTTATTTTTCTTGCACCCATCATTGCAAAATACAATGTTCTAGGAATTGGAGTTGCACTCATAGAAAGCACATCAACACCTTCGCGTAACATTTTTATTTTCTCTTTATGTTTTACACCAAAGCGATGTTCTTCATCTATTACTAAAAGTCCTAAATTTTTAAAATCAACATCATTTGATAGTAATGCGTGTGTACCAATTACAATATCTATTTTAACTTCGGATAGTTGTCTTTTTATTTTTTCACACTCTTTTTTGGTGCGAAAACGAGAAAGCATTTCAACTATGATAGGAAATCCACCCATTCTTTCTTTGAAATTACGAAAATGTTGTTGACATAAAATTGTAGTAGGACACAACATCGCTACTTGCATTCCATTTATTGCACATTTAAATGCGGCTCGCATAGCAATCTCTGTTTTACCAAAACCGACATCGGCACACAAAAGTCTGTCCATAGGTCTTGAAGAAGACATATCTGCTTTCACCTCCTCAATGGCTTTAAGCTGGTCGGGAGTCTCTACAAATGGAAAAGAATCTTCAAAACTTTTTTGCCACTCATTGTCGGGTGGAAAAGAAATGCCATCGGTAATTTCTCGTTTAGATTGCATTTGCAATAGTTCAGATGCGTAATCTAAAGCGGCATGTTCAGCAGCAGAACGTACTTTTATCCACGATTTTGAATCTAAACGAGCAAGCTTAGGTACAGTTTTCTCAAGACCGATGTATCGACTCAACAAATACGATTTATGCAGTGGCACAAACAGATACGCGTTATCCTCAAATTCAAGTTTTATAATCTCTTGAATTTTACCATCAAGCTGTAATTTTTCTATACCACAATACCTACAAACCCCGTGTCCCAAATGAACGACATAATCGCCACGACTCAACTCAGAAAAATCTAACAACTGATCAACCTGAGCCTTTATAGATAACATTCTTCGACGAGGCTGTAAATCGGTTTTAGTACGTCTGCCAAATAAGTCACGCAAACTGACAAAAACAACACCTTTTGCGGATTTAGGCAGAGACTTCCATTGTGGACGAAAAGCCTCATCAAAATTCTCAATATAAAAGCCTTCGCCGAATGTCGATTTTACAAATTTACATTTACACTCTACCCCTTCTTTTGCGAAAAATTTTCTTGTTAAATCTTCATCGGCTTTTCCGTCGGAAGCTACAAAAATCTCGATATTTTGTTTTGCCCATTCATCTAGTTTTTGTATAAACTTTCCACGTAAATCAACTTCATATTCAAAGCGCTCAATGCCAACTCCATCTGAGTGTAATTCTTGAGAAGATAAGGATGATGTATCACCCAACTTTAAGATACATCGCTTTGATTTTTCAAACACATCGCTACTTGCACCGATTGAAGAAATAGCAAAAAAAGAATCGTTTGTGCGTGCAAATAATTTTCCAAACTTAGATGATGTTGATGAAAGATTTTCTGAATACAAAAACAATTCAGAATATTTTTGTCGCATTTGTGATGGCTCAAAGATAAACCAATCAGAAGGTTCTTGTATGTAATCTAGAGCAGAATATGCACTATTTTCAGATGCCAAAGACGACGGAGCTTTATCTATGCGCACACTAGATGTTTTGCCATCAGCCAACTGAGTATCGGGATTAAATATTCTTATATTTTCAATCTTATCGCCAAAGAAATCTATACGTACCGGATACTGTGAAGCAATGGGATAGACATCAATAATACCGCCTCTAATTGCAAATTGCCCCGGACTTTCGCACAAAACTTCATTGTAATATCCGTATTCGACAAGTTTGTTTACTAGTTGACTATGTTTAAATGTTTTTCCTGTCTCTAGTTGAATACGCTCTATAACCGTAGGTTCATGGGCAGGCGAAAAAATTGCATCGGGATATGTCAAAACTATTGTTTTTGTAGAAACAGACGAAGTCTCCGCAAGAGCATTTAATGTTCCAGTTCGCTCACATACACTATCAAAAGTAGCAGCATCGGTTATATTTTTTGAATATTCTGTTGGAAGAACTTTTAAACGGAAATCTATGTTCGATAGCTCCAAAAAATATTTTATACGGGAATAGAAAAAATCGCAATCTGCTGAAGAATTAAATACTAATATGTTTATATTTTTCTTACTTGATGCACATAAATACGCACACACTGCCCCCCATGACGACTGTGGAATATCTGGATAAAATACACTATCTTTGTTCGCACTTGCAACTAACATATATAATTAAGACACGTAAAAACAAAAATATCTTATTTTTTTACAAAATTATTTTTCAGATTTCTTTTTTGATTTTTTTGTAGGGGCAACAGTTTTATCTATCTCGGCATTTTCTAGTTGACTTAAATACAACTTCAAGGCTTGCTTTGCAGCTTCCGCTTCGGCATTTTTCTTTGAAGAAGATGATGCTCTAGCGTATGCAAGCCCATCAATTCTAACTTCTATTTCGAAAACTTTTTTGTGATCGGGTCCAGACTGCGAAAGCAATACATATTCAATCTTCTTCCCCGATTTTGCAACGGTCTCTTGCAACGCACCCTTTGGATTTTGAGTCGACATCAAGTCTGTGACGTTATCAAGCTTCAATCTATACCAAGTTAGGACTACATCTCTTGCCTTTTCAAAAGAAGAATCTAGATATAAAGCCCCTACAACAGCTTCAAAAGCATCTTCTGCAGCAGCTGGTTGGCTACGGATATTTTCTGAACCTTTGGGTACATTCAAATACTCTGGTATTGTTAAATCGCGAGAAAGCTCTGCAAGGAAAGACCCTTGTGTTAAAGCAATGCGTATTTTTGTGAGCATTCCCTCTTCGCTTTTACCAAATTTTTTGAATACAGCATCGGTAATGATAGATTGCAAAATAGAATCTCCCAAAAATTCCAAGCGTTGATTTGATTTTATCTTTGCCTTAGAAACACCAATCAAACCAGCATGAGTAAGAGCTTCAACAAGAATTGATTTGTCTTCAAAAACGTAACCTAATTTTTCTTCTAACGGAGCAAGACGACGACGACGCAACTCTGCGCGAACGTTCGTTCGAGCCTTTTTTGCCCTATTCATAGCTTTTGCTCGTTTAGCAACCGAAGGTTTTAATAATCGCTTTATATATTTCTTTATCATCTTAGGATGAAAGTCCAAAACGTTTATCGACTTCCTTTGCAAGTTTATCGTAGGCGAAAGCCCCTTCGTTCCATCTTGCGTATTCAAAAATTGTCTTTCCAAAACTTGGAGCTTCTGCTAGACGAACAGTTCTTGGAATCAAAGTATTGAAGACTAAGCCGTTCATATATTCCTTAACTTCCTTCAAAACTTGCTTAGATAAGTTTGTTCGACTATCATACATAGTCATTATTACACCGCCAACTTCCAATGAAGGACTAACTCCAGCAGCTTTTAGCTGATCTACAACACTCATAATCTGACCCAATCCCTCCATTGCTAAATACTCGCATTGTAGTGCAATTAAAAGGAAATCGGCAGCAGCAAGTGAATTCATAGAAAGTAAGCCCAACGATGGTGGAGCATCAATAACTATTGCGTCAAATTCATCTGAATTTTTCAAGGGTGCAATGGCTTCACGCAAGCGTATCAAATAGTTTTCACTACCAGAAAGTTCAACTTCGATAGCCGACAAATCTGTTTCAGACGGAATCAACCACAAGTTTTTGCGTTGAGTTTGAATCAACTTTTCACGAGCTGACCCCTCGCCGTGTAAGACCTGATACAAACTAGTACCCGCAGTTTTTTCATAACCGAGTGCACTAGTAGCACTAGCCTGTTGATCCATATCAATAAGAATTGTACGCTTTTTGCGACGTGCCAAACCTGCCGCTAAATTAACTGCCGTAGTAGTCTTACCAACACCACCCTTTTGATTTGCTATTGCGAAAACTTTTGCCATTTTATAAATACTTTCTATTTTTCGTTGCCATATATAAAACTAAAAATTTATTAATTGCGAGCATTATTAAACACCTATAAAAAAAATATTTTAAACTTGACATCTTATATAAAAAAAAGTTTAGAATATAGACCTTAATATAAAAACAAAGGAATATTCTTATGAAAAAAATAATAGTATTATTGTCAGCAATGGCTATGGCGTTCTCAATGGCAGACGCACAAAGCTTGTCGACATGGAAACAACAAAAGAGATTCATTGACGCTGCTGCAAAAGATTCAGTTGGTAAAATCGGTAAAAGAGGTACAATTTCTTTTGGTGGTTCAGTCAATGAAATGAATAACGGCAGTATGAGTGAAGAACTCAGCGGTGGTGCTTGGGCAGAATTTTCAATGGCTGCATACAAGAACAGATATCACAACTTTGGTATAGACGTTTCTGTTCCAATCAACTACAACAATTTTAACACTGACGGCAAAGATACTTTACTAGACTCTACAATAGATTACAACAGACTTGATATCCCAGTACAAATTAAGCCCTATCTCAAGTACGCATTTTCGAAAAATCTAGTTGTAGCTCCTTTCGTATTTGCTAGCGTTGGTATGTCATACAACGATGTAGACATGAAGGCAACAGATGGAACAAGTCTTTACAAGGATAACAGCTTTGAATTGATGTACAACTTTGGTGGTGGTGCAGAACTTCAAATCTACAAATTCATAGCTCTTACACCAAAGGTTACATACACAAAAGTAAGCGGTATGGACAAAGTTACCCAAGACAATGAATTCGGTTATGGTACAGGCGTTTTCGGTGGTATCAACGAAGGTTGGGAAATCTCTCTCGAACACGCAGTACAACTCGTAAAGGGTTGGACACTCCTTGCTGAATACGCATATAACTTTGATAACGAAGGTTTCGCTCAAGACGATATCAAAGCTCATATCGTAAAGTTTGGTTTCCGCTTCGGATACTAATTTATACTTAAAAACTTTAAAAAAAAGGCAATTCGCAAGAATTGCCTTTTTTTTGTAAATACAAAATAGTAATTACATAAAAAAGCTTGCAAGTATAATATATTTATTAATTCTTTTAGGCAAAATGAGTACTGAAAATTTCAAACAACTAGGACTTTCCGAAAATATCTTAAAAGCGATTCGCGATGCAAACTACCAAAAGCCATCGCCAATCCAGCAACGAGCCATTCCAGCGATACTTGAAGGTAGAGACATATTCGGGTGCGCTCAAACTGGAACTGGCAAAACGGCAGCATTTGCCCTGCCTATTATGCAGAAACTTGAAACATCGGGGAACTTCCCACGCCCGTTGCAATTTAGAGCATTAATTTTGACTCCTACTCGAGAACTCGCTGAACAAATAGGTGCAAACATTTCCATGTATGGCAAGCATTTGAATTTATCGTACTGCAAAGCGTATGGCGGAGTATCGCTAAAACCTCAAGTTAGATCATTGTCGATAGGCGTAGATATACTGGTAGCTACCCCAGGACGTTTGTTAGACCTGTTTCATCAAAAGAAATTGTCGTTTGAAGGCGTTGAATATCTCGTTCTAGATGAAGCCGATAGAATGTTAGATATGGGTTTTCTGCCAGACATTCGTAAAATATGCTCGCAGTTGCCAAACAAGAGACAATCTCTGTTATTCTCGGCTACTTTGTCGGACGAAATTGAGAAGTTGGCACGTTCAATTGTGGTAAATCCGTTAAAGATTTCAATCGATCCAGACAAACCGACAGTAGAGAAAATCGACCAAAAAGTAGCTATGCTTGAAAGTTTAGATAAATATAATTTCTTGACAGAACTACCTTTACCTCATGCCGATGAAAAAGAATTTTTGGCACTTGTATTTTGCAGAACAAAACATGGTGCAAGCAAACTTGCAAAACGTTTGAGTAAAAGCGGAATTTCCGCAGATGCAATTCATGGCGATAAATCGCAATCAGCACGTCAGCGTGCATTGAGTAAATTTAAAGACCATAACATTCGCGTACTTGTTGCAACCGACATAGCCGCTCGTGGCATCGACGTAAAAAATATGAATATGGTTGTAAATTATGACCTACCTGATGAGGTCGAAACTTATGTGCATCGTATAGGTAGAACTGCTCGAGCAGAAGCATCGGGCGAAGCAGTATCATTATGTACAAGAGATAATATTCAAGATTTTTCAGCAATCGAAAAGTTTATCAAATTAGATATTCCACTCTATACAAATACACAATACCATTCAGAAAACGTCTTTGAATTAATAAAGAAAAATAGTGCTTTTCGAGCCAAAATGGCAAAGAAAAATCCGCAACAGCAACCTCGAAAAATAAAAGATAAAGAGTTCTCGGCAGAAATTTTATATGGCGAACGCAGACCATCGGTCTATATGGAAAAACCGAAGTTCAATGCTGGAGCCCAATCAAGAAGAGATAAAAAAATCGACAACAAAAAGAAATCAAAGTCATCGCAAAAAAGTTTTGCAAAACCTCAAAAACAAAAATCTTTTGGCAAGCAGAATAAGCCTGCATTCCAGCAAAAGACAAAGACACAAAAACCAATGCGACCACAAAAACAAAAACGTATTCGCAAAAACTTTGTTTCAAATTAGACCAACAAAAAATGCTACATAAAAATGTAGCATTTTTTGCATTTGTTAAAAGATGTATAAGTGTATTATTTTAAAACTTAAATTCCACACCGCAACGAATAGTTCTACCCGGGTCGACATACCAAGATGTGGTCGATTGTCCTGACATATAATCTAAGTATGTTGATGCGTAAGAACAATTCATATG
>JAGAOA010000152.1 GCA_017623955.1 Opitutales bacterium | reverse complement strand
TTTAATATATAAAGGGAAAAGGCTATTCTTTGGAATAGCCTTTTTTGTATATTATAGTTTGTCCACAGTGGTGCTTGCGGTTAAAAGAGTGTCTGCTCTGGTGAGAAGTGCTTATATACATTTACAGTCAGAGCCATCTGCGTAGCATTGGCGACGGTGCACGTGTTGCAAAAAAAGCTCGCAAACATCTCTTTTAACTCATACTATCCCCCGTTTTACTTCTTCTAGCTCAAGTTGATTTTAAGCCGATTTTTTTTTAATCATGAGGTGTTACTTTAGTGGTGATTTTTATTTCTTATTTTTTTCTTAATAATTTTTGTAAAAAAATAAATTTTTTGCTTGACAAAGATTGCTAGGGGGGGGTAGCATTTGTTATCTCAATAAAAAAGGATACTTTATGAAAAAACTTATTTACACCTTATGTGCGTTGGCGTTTGCATCTACTGTTAGTGCGTCAACCATAACAGAATCAACAAATGCCGCAGATATAACTGATTTAGCCACAACTGCAACAACCTTTAGTGGAACTAATATTACGTTATCGGTGGACGCCGATACAAATGCTTATCAGTTTAAAGCAAACAAAGGCAGTAATGTTACAGTAGAAATTGCAGACGGCAAAAAATTATCTTTTGTATATCGTGGTGCGAATTCTTTAGGTAATGAAGTTGTCGCGTTTAATAATTCAACAATTACATTTAAAGGTGGTACAGTTCAGGTTACTGAAAGTGGAGAATCTTTCTGGAATGGCACACTGAATTTTTATTCTAATTTTTCTGGGAAGCAAGCCTCGTTGCGTGCTGGTACATTGAATATATATAATGGTTGGACATCTTGGTCTATGTCGCAACAAGATGGAACAATCAATATGTATGGTGGTACAGTTGATATGGGGCAAGCTGCATTTTGGGGTAAAAATGCTGTTGTTAATATAAACGAAGGTGTAACGTTTAACGCTTCCTCTATACGTTTGATGAACTCTGGAGGGGGTGGCTCAAATAACACAATGAACCTCAATGGTACTGCAACAATTTCAGGTAATTTAGGTACTGGAACACTTGGTACTGATTCAAGCTTTTTTGGTTCAAATTTGGTAATAGGTTCTACTGGTGTTTTGACAACCAATGGTACTGCTGATGCATCAATCTTAACAAAGTTAGATATTGCAGGTACATGGCAGGCAAAATCTAATATATATATGGTTGATAAATCTACACTCATGTTGCGTAGTGGTTCGCAGTTGTTGACAAATTCAAAAACAACTCAAGCCGAAAGTATCGTAAAAATTGCTAATATATATTATGGTCAAGGTGGTACTGGTAGTCGTCCTGTACAGCTTGCAATTACAAGCGATAAAGTAACTAAGGCAGATGTTACAGTAGATTTGTATGGAGCTCAAAAATTAGGTAGTTTTGAATTTTACAAAGATTCATCAATAACATTGAATTTCAAAGAAGGTTCATCGTTAGAAATTGGCAAATTTGCATCTATGTCTGACTATGTAGGCGATTTCTTTGTAAATCTTGCAGGTTCATGGGAAGACGATGTTTTGAAAATTACATCGATGACACAAAGCGAAATTGAAACTTTGACATTCAAGCTCAACGGCACTGAAATGCTACTTGGTACTGACTATATGGTAGAAGCAACAGATGGTGGTTTCTATATCAATACAGTTGCAGTACCAGAGCCAGCCGAATGGGCAATGATATTCGGTGCTATTGCTTTGGGTTTTGTAGCATATCGTCGTAGAAAGTAAGTTGAATATTTAGATTTAAAAAGAGCGAAACATGTAAATTGTTTCGCTTTTTTTGTAAAAAATGTTTTGCTATTTAGGTAATTTTTTTTGACTTTCTAGTATGGAGCAAAAGCAAATAAGTAGAGAAAATCAATATGCGTTGTTCGATATTTTATTGGCAGCAGTTGCAAGTTTTTTAGTTCCAGGTTTGGGGCAACTGTTTCAGTTAAAATATTATCGTGCAATTATATACTTTTTACTGATGCCCATATTGTATATTTTTTTGTTACCGTTGGCGTTACTTGTTCATGTATGGGCAGTAATCGATGCACTTATGCCAAATTTGCGATTTAAAAATACAGCATCAAAAGTGTTGCAACGTTTCTGATTTTTGTTAAACATTAAACTTATGAATTTGAACAATAATTTAAAGTCTATCCGTACCGAAGATCTCGTAAAAGATTATGGAAAACGACGTGTCGTAAGAGGCGTAAATATAAATGTAACAGCAGGTGAGATTGTCGGGTTATTGGGTCCAAATGGAGCAGGGAAGACTACGAGTTTTTATATGATTGTTGGTCTTGTTCCAGCAACAGAAGGAAAAGTTTTTCTAAATGGTAAAGATATCGTTGATATGCCTATGTATAAGCGTGCGCGTAACGGCATAGGATACTTACCGCAAGAGGCTTCTATCTTCCGCAAACTTAGCGTTTTCGATAACATATATGCTGTTGCCGAAACTTTAGATATTCCACGTAAGCAGTTAAAGGAATATTCAATGAATAAGCTTAAGGAGTTAAATCTAGAGCATTTGGCAAATCAGAAAGCGTTTACGTTGTCTGGCGGAGAGCGACGTCGTTTAGAGATAGCCAGAGCTCTTACAACAAATCCCGATTTCCTTTTGATGGACGAACCATTTAGTGGGGTTGACCCAATAAGCGTAGCCGAAGTGCAAGATATAGTACGCAGTCTGAAGACAAGGGGGATAGGTGTCTTGATTACCGACCATAACGTTCGCGAGACTTTAAATATAGTAGATAGAGCATATTTAATTCACGAAGGTTCTGTATTGTGCGAAGGCTCGAAAGACTTTCTTGTTAACGATGAAAAAGCTCGCAAGTTTTATCTTGGTGAAAATTTCCAAATGTAATTTAAAATTTTGGTAATATGGATATCAAACTCAACAATGTAAAAAAGCCCGAAGAAATTTCAGTAAGAAAATTTTTTGATGTATTCAAACAGCTGACTGCTCTTGAATTGTTGGCAGGTTCTGATGGATTAGATAGAGTTATTTCCGAGCCTAGTTTGAATCGTCCAGCATTGGCAATAACTGGATATTTTAAAAATTTTGCATTTAAGCGAATACAGCTTTTTGGTGCAGGAGAAATGGCATATATGCGAGACTTATCTGACGATAAACAGCGAGAAGTTTTGCGTAAAATGGCAGATATGAAAATTCCTTGTATCGTAATATCTCGCAACTTGACACCTACAAAAGCAATGCTTGATGTAGCAAAAGAATGTAAAGTACCGTTGTTGAGAACTAAAATGAAGTCTAAAGAATTTTCTGCAGATATCATTGTGCGAATAGATAGAATGTTTGCCCCAACAACATCGTTGCATGGAACATTGATAGATATACAAGGTATAGGTACTCTCATTCGAGGCGATAGTGGTATTGGTAAGAGTGAATGTGCATTGGCTCTAATTGATAAAGGGCATTCCTTAGTTGCCGACGATTTAGTTTATTGTGTAAAAGTAAACGATCATAAGATACTGGGAAAAGGGCATGAATTAAATCGTGGGTATATGGAGTGTAGGGGTATTGGTATTATCAATGTCGCAGAGCTTTTTGGTATTAAGTGTGTTCGCCTTGAAAAATCTATCGATATAATTGTTTCTTTTGTTGAATGGCAGAGTGGAATAGTTGAAGATAGAACAGGGCTAGAGACAAACTACTTTGATATATTGGGTATTCAAATTCCGCATTTTGTAATTCCAGTTCGTCCAGGACGAGATATGGCTCGCTTGGTTGAGGTTGCTGCACGCGTTCAAGCATTGCGACAAATGGGTCACGATGGAGCAAAGACTTTCAACGATAGACTCATTGCACACATGGCAAATCAAATAAAATAAAAATGTTAGTATTGAAATTTTCTGAAAGTGGCGAGCGCTTGCGTTCGTTGTTGAATAAACGAATAGTATTTCTCGATGGAGGGATGGGTACGCTTATCCAGCGTTGCGGTTTGACCGAAGCTGATTATCATAAAGGTTCTCCCTAATTAGAAACATCAAAAGTTGAGTTAATAGGTAATAACGATTTATTGAATTTGTCGCGTCCAGACGTAATCGAGAAAATTCATCTAGATTATTATATGGCAGGTTCCGATATCGTAACAACAAATTCATTTGCTCTAACCGATATAGCACAAGCCGATTATGGAATTTCAAATGAGTTAATTGATACGCTCAACAAACGTGCTGTAGCCATCGCAAAAACGGCTGCGTCCAAAGCATCAAAGGCTCTTGGAAAAGATGTCAACGAACTTTTTGTTGCAGGTTCTATCGGACCAATGAATAAGTCTGCAAGTATTGCGTGCGATGTTGAAGATGCTTCTGTGCGTGCTGTTACTTTCGATGAATTAACAAGTGCGTATTCCAAACAAATGCAATCGATGTATGAAGCTGGTGTAGATTTATTTTTGTTGGAAACGTCAATAGATACTCTCAATGTAAAAGCAGCAATTTATGCTTATTTAAATTTGATAGAAAAATGGGGAGTCAGAGTTCCTATTTCGATTAGTATGACCGTCTCTGATGCCTCTGGTAGAATTTTAAGTGGACAGACTATAGAGGCTTTTTATGCAAGTATTCGCCATGCTCAGCCTCTTTTTGTGGGTTTAAATTGTTCGTTGGGTGCCGAAAAAATGCGTCCATATATCGAAACTTTCGACCGAATAGCCGAATGTTTTACGCATTGTTATCCCAATGCAGGTATGCCTAATCCACTTTCAGAATTTGGGTACGATCAAATGCCAATCGATACTGCAAATTATTTGAAGGCGTATGCTCAAGATGGCTTGGTTAATGTATTGGGTGGTTGTTGTGGAACAACTCCAGCACATATAAAAGCGATAGTCGAAGTATGCAAAAATTTTTCGCCACGCAAACCTAAAGCAAAGAATAATTCTATGTTGCTCTCAGGTTTAGAACCTTTTGAAATCGTAGAAAACAATTCTCCATTTGTTTTTGTGGGCGAGCGAACAAATGTTATGGGTTCTCCTGCGTTCAGAAAGATGATAAAAGAAAGTCGTTTTGCCGATGCACTTTCCGTAGCGCGAAATCAAGTCGAAAACGGAGCAAATCTGATAGATGTCAATTTTGACGAAAGTATGTTAGATTCGCCCGAGTGTATGCGTAAGTTTTTAAATCTCATAGGTGCTGATCCAGAAATAGCTAAAGTGCCTATTATGATAGATTCGTCAGATTGGGATACTATTGTTGCAGGTTTGAAATGTATTCAAGGCAAAGGTGTTGTAAATTCTATAAGTTTAAAAGAGGGCGAAGAAAAATTTTTGCAACATGCATGCGAACTCAAAAAGTTTGGAGCAGCCGCTGTCGTTATGGCGTTTGATGAAAATGGACAAGCATCAAGTCTTGAAACCAGAATATCAGTGTGCCAACGTGCATATAAACTTTTAGTAGAAAAGGCAAACTTCCCTCCAGAAGACATCATCTTCGATGCCAATGTGCTTACTATTGCAACAGGAATGTCGGAACATAACAGTTATGGTATAGATTTTATAAACGCAGTAAGAGAAATAAAATCAACCTGTAAATATGCTAGAACTAGTGCAGGAGTAAGTAATATAAGTTTTTCTTTGCGTGGAAATAATCCAGTACGCGAAGCAATGCATAGTGTATTCTTGTATCATTCTAGAAACGCAGGCTTAGATATGGGAATAGTAAATGCTGGAATGTTGACTACCTACGATGACATTAATCCGCGTTTGCGCGAAGCCGTTGAAGCCGTAGTTCTAAATTCATCAGATAATGCAACAGAAAATTTGTTGTCGATAGCCGAAGAGTTCAAAGTTGGAGCAACACCTAAAACTGCAGTTCATTCCGATTGGGATTCTCTATCGTGGAATGATAAACTTATATCAGCTTTTGTAAAAGGTTTAGACGATAAAGCCGAAGAAATTGCTTTGCATTTTTATAATGAACTTGGTTCAGCTATTGCTGTTATAGAGCAACCATTGATGAGTGCAATGAAAAAGGTTGGCGAGCTATTTGGTGCTGGTAAGATGTTTTTGCCTCAAGTTGTAAAGAGTGCTAGAGTGATGAAAAAAGCAGTTGCCACACTTGAGCCATATATGACTTCTGCCGGTCAAACCAAAGGAGCCAAAGTTGTAATAGCAACAGTCAAAGGCGATGTTCATGATATCGGTAAAAATATCGTCAACGTTGTACTCTCGTGCAATGGATTTAATGTTGTCGATTTAGGCGTAATGGTCGAGCCTGAGCGAATTTTAGAAGCTGCTAGAGATGCAGATTTGGTAGGTCTTAGCGGTTTGATAACTCCATCATTAGAAGAAATGGCAAATGTTCTTAAGTTGTTTGAACGTGAAGGTTTGCGTGTTCCAGTTCTTGTTGGGGGTGCAACAACTAGTAAACTTCATACAGCCGTTAAGTTGGCTCCGTTGTATTCAGGAGTCGTAGAGCGTGTTGGCGATGCGAGTTTAATGTCGGGAGTTTGTAATAGTTTACTTACATCATCTAGAAAAGCGTATACGTTAGAGATATTGGCAAATCAACAAAATTTGCGTGAGAATTTTTATCAGAAGCAAGCCTTATCAAAATCAGAAAAACTTTTATCGTTATCTGATGCAAAAAAGCGTAAACATAAATATGTTCAGAACTTTCCCAAGCAACCGCCTTTTGTTGGTGGTAAAATTATAGATGTTGCTTTTGATGAATTTGAACATTTAATTCCTTGGCATATATTCTTCAAAACGTGGGGTATGAAGTTTTCGTCAATAAATGATGTAAACGCTACCGAGCAACAAAAAGAATTTTTTGAAGATATTGCTAAATCCCTAGTGCAATTAAAAAATGTTGTATCAGCCAAAGTGAGTGTCAAAATTTTCAGGGCAAATAGCGAAGATGGATGTATAATCTTGTATAATGAAGATAATACTGTTGCCGACACACTTTGGTTTGTTCGCAATCAAAGCGAAGATTTAAATGGAGAATGTGTGTCGATAGCCGATTATGTAGGTGATAAAACTTCTAGTAACGATGACTTCGTAGGTTTGTACGTAGCAACTATCGGTCGCGAAGTTGACGAATATATTGATGAATTGAAATCTAAAGGCGATGATTATCAAGCAATGTTGGTGCGTTGTTTGAGCGATTGTTCTGCAGAAGCACTGTCAGAGTATGTTCGTACTCAAATCTTTAAAATAAAACATTCTAAAGATTGCCAATGTCCATCTTGTTCATCGGAACAAAGTAAAAATAATGGAATTTGTGTTGCTTGTGGATACTCTTCATTTCCCGATCATTCACAGAAGGCAAAATTTGAAAAATTGATGCAAACAAGAGATATCGGTGTTGAGTTTACTTCGTCATATATGATGAATCCCACATCAAGTGTTGCGTCTATTTGGATATCAAATCCTGAGGCAAAATACATTGATCCTATTGTTTCTAATGAACAGATTGCCGATATAGCAAATCGTAGTGGTAGATCTGTTGCCGATATTCAAAAGTATATGTCAATAAAGATAATAGATTGATGAATTTAAAAGATAACACACTTACGCGTATCTTATTAAAGCGAAATCGCTCAACCGATTTCGTAATACCCGCATGTATGTTGTTTTTGTTTATGCTTGGTTGTGTATTTATCTATTCTGCCCAAAGTTATGTAGCCGACGAAATTCCAATGGTAAATCAATTTTGGGTCAAGCAGATAATATATATATTGTTTTTTGGAGTCCCAGTTTATTTGATATTGTCGTATTTAGATTATAAATGGATTTTTCAAAATGCCCATTGGTTGTATATAGGTTGTATTTTATTGTTGTTACCGTTGGTGTTGAAAGAAGTGCTTTCTATTCCAATTCCTTTTGTACAAACAAGATACAATGCTACACGGTGGATAAATTTAGGCTTTTTCTCAATTCAACCTTCCGAATTTGCCAAAATTGGCACGTGTGTAATGTTGGCAGCAATGTTAGCCAAAAATAAGGTAGATTCTTTTCGAGCTTCAATTTTGTTTTGGTTTAAGCTTGCTTTAGTTTTTATAATTCCTATATTTCTTATATTTTTACAACCCGATTTGGGTTCATCGTTAGTATTTTTTCCAATGCTGTTTTCAATGCTTTTGATTTCAGGCTTACCATACAGATTTTTCGTGTTGACGTTGACAGTCTTTGCCATCGTGGTCGGGATTGTAGCAGTCGATGTGTATGGGTATCACAATTATTTGCAAGAAAACAACATAACTGCTCGTGACGCAGCTAGTCAAAATGCGTATGGATCTACCGAGGCGATTTTGCCTATGAAAGACTATCAGCGCAATAGAATTTTGGCATTTGTATTACCAGATGTGGTCGATAGGAGCGGAATGGGGGTAACATGGAATCAACGTCAAAGTTTGATTGCTGTTGCCACTGGAGGTTCTTTGGGTAAGGGAATTACCGAGGGAACTCAAGCAAAACTTGGTTATTTGCCGTCGAGTGTGGCATATAACGATTTTATATTTTCAGTCGTTGCCGAAGAAAGCGGGTTTCTAGGTGGCGCATTTGCTATCTTGTTGATGGCAGTTATCGTGGCATACGGATGTGTAAGGGCTGCACAAATATCGCGAGATAAGTTTGGGCAGTATCTATGTATCGGGATTGCAACGATATTAATGACTCACTCTTTTATAAATGTTGGAATGACCATAGGGATAATGCCTATAACAGGTCTTCCATTGCCAATGTTAAGTTATGGCGGAACTTTTGTGCTTACTTGTTGTATACTACTCGGAATCGTTCAAAGCGTTTACCGACATAGACGAGATTATGCGTAAAAGTTTCGCTCTCAAAAAGTGCGAAATAAATGAATAAAGATAATCAAAATCAAAATTTAGAAGAAGTTGATATAGCTCTTACAAAGCGTCCTCCCGAAGAGATCATCGAACCTATTTCAGAGGAACAGCTAAATTTAGAGGCAAAACTTCGAGCCAAGAAGCGTCCATTCTTAGAAAAGATTATACGTTTTCTTAAACGAGAAAATTCTCCATATCGAGAAATAGTCATAAATGTGGAACCGTTTGAAACACGTGTAGCTCTTCTTGAAGACGGCGTGATGCAGAAGTTTGAAATCGAACGAGTTGGCGATGAAAGTATGGTAAGTGCTATCTTCAAAGGTAAAATTCAAAATCTTGAACCTGGTTTGAAGGCAGCTTTTGTAGATATTGGGCAACCTAAGAATGCATTTTTGCATTATTGGGATATCTTTCCAACATCCACAGATAATTCTTACGAAGTAGTCCGCGAAAATCGCAGTAAAGAGCAAAAGAAAAACGCTCAAAATAAATTTTCTATAAAGGATATTCCTGAAAAATTCCCAATCGGAACAGAAATAATTGTTCAAATTACAAAATCGCAGATAGGATCTAAAGGACCACGAATAACTACAAATATAGCAATTCCAGGACGTTATTTGGTGTTAATGCCATACGCAGGTCAGTGTGGAATTTCTCGAAAAATTGAAGATAAGAAAGAACGTGAACGTATCAAGAAAATCCTCCGTTCAATGAAGATTCCCGAAGGTATGGGGGTGATAGTTCGTACGGCAGGTCAAGGGAAACGTTGGACATACTTTGTTCGCGACTTGCACATGCTCTTGAATGTTTGGAAAAAGATTCAGCAGAGAATTGAAACTGCACCAGCTCCAGCAATGATTTATAAAGAGCCTGATTTAATAGAGCGTACAGTTCGAGACTTTCTCACCGAGCAGACCGATAGAATTCTCATCGATAGTCGCGAGCATTACGAACGTATAATGTATTCAGTTTCAGAAATTTCTCGCAGAGCTAGAAATAAAATACAGTTATTCAAAGAGAACATTCCAATTTTCGAGCGTTATAATATAGAGCGACAAATTGCCCAAACATTCCAGCGTAGAGTTCCACTTCCCTCAGGAGGTGAAATCGTTATTGATGAAACTGAAGCTCTTGTTGCAATCGATGTAAACACAGGCTCGCATAAGGGTAAGAATGAAGATGGTAAAGACTTTATTTTGCAAGCTAATCTAGAAGCTGTAACCGAGGCAGCTCGACAAGTTCGTTTGCGTAATTTGGGTGGTTTGGTTATTATCGATACAATCGATATGAAGAATCGCAAAGACCGACAAGCAGTCTATAAGCGTTTGAAAGAGGAAATGGAAAAGGACAAGGCAAAGAGTCAAGTTCTGCCTATTTCACAACTTGGAATTATGCAAATGACGCGTCAGCGTCATGCTCAAAGTAACGCTAGTGGAATATATACAACGTGTCCTTATTGTGGTGGTAAGGGAATCGTAAAGTCGGCACGAACAATGAGTGCAGAAATACAGAGAAAGATTGTGTTTGCATGTAGAAATTTGCGTGCATCAGTATCAGAAGAAAAAGAGTTGGCACTTACAATTATGCTCCATCCCGATAATCTCCAGCGTTTGCAGAATGAAGATTACGAACACTTGAAGAATTTGGAAAAGGCGTATAATTTAAAACTCACCTTCCGTGCTGATCCATCTTACCACATGGAAAACTTCCGTATACAAGACGCTATTAGTGGAAGAATTTTGAAGTAAGATTTTTTACATATTTTACAATTAAACAAAAAACGCATTCTAACGAATGCGTTTTTTTTAAACTACTCAAAGGCATTATCTATTGGTTTACTATTAAAAGTAGCATTATAGAGGTCTTCTTCCGGATTGTAACCAAAATTTCCTCTGCGATAGTTCTGTGCCATTTTTAAGGCTATTTTTAGCTGAACATCTGTTAGGCATTCTTTTTTTAGGTACTCCAACATTGTTTTTGCTCTGTTAAGTCCTTTCCAGCTAGCCAAAGAAGCCCAAGCGAAAGCTTTCATACTGCATTGTTTTACTCCACCCCCTTCATTATAACACAACGCAAGAATAAGTTGTGCGCAAGGATCGCCTTGTTCGGCTTGTTGGTGAGCCCATTGGGGAGCTTTATCTAATGCAATCTTGGTTTCTGGGAGAAGGAATCCATATTCATTCACTTCTTCCCAAGCCTTAATATACAGTTGTGCAGAAGGGTTTCCCTGTTTTGCCATTTGTTTAAGTGAGATAAGTCCTGCCCCAAATGATGTAATAGTGTAAAATGATGCGATAAGTAATGTTAATATAATCTTTTTCATTTTATTCTTTCTGTTTTGCGTTGTTTATAGCTTTTAATGCTTATTCAATTTTAGATTCTACATTTATAAGATTTATAGAAAAATAAGTGCATGCTATTATCAAATAAAACGTTAGCGCGGAAATTCCTTTCGCTACAGTGGAGAGATCATCGTATGGAAAGACAGGTGCTTTCCAATTTAAGAAGTTTAAATAGTTGTGATACTCATTCCACTGCCAAAGAGGAATAACTGCTAATATCACAACTGCCAAAATATACTTTAATAGTGTTTGCATTTG
Organism: Opitutales bacterium; assembly: GCA_017623955.1. Next base: position 11,723 of record JAGAOA010000152.1, on the reverse strand, counting down.
TTCTTGTCTATTTTAGAGATAATGAGCGCATCAGTATGATTTTTATCATTGGGATTATAAGGCAACTCACTAAGATTGTTGCCAGACGGAACAACTTCTAGTTTCGCCTAGAAGCTGTTTTTCTGTTTGATTTTTTTTACACTATCTTATCACAATTATGTTCTTTATTTGATGAAAGTAGGCGAAGAAAAAGGACCGACATTGATTTTGTAAAGTGTTCTGGCAGGTTCTGGTTCTCGTCTAGAAGATGATTGTCTAACTGATCTTTCGCTAGAAGTAACTACGCCACTAAAAACTTCACCGTCTCCGTCTTGTTCTTCATTTGAGACCGCTATTTTGTAGTTTTCATCCCAATAAGCGAATTTTGTAGGTTTTGGGATATCGAATTTGCTGATTTCAGGATCGGTAGTGTTGGGATAGTATTTGCCGTTACCGTCGATAAAATCTCCGTTTGTAAGTCGGATTACAAATCCGCCAGTAGGGAATTTCAGAACGCAAGCTCCATACTTAGAGCGCATAACAACAAAGCCATTTGAAAATCTCTTAAAAGACAAATTAGGGTATGGATGATCAAAAATATCGTCAGTTTTTGTTATATATGGCTTTACCATTTCTAAGATTTTTTGATGCGAAATTTTGTCTTGTGCGGGGTCAAACTGAGAGCGAATGAAGTTTTCATTATTTTTACCACTTGCAGAGATGTGTGCATTGTTTTCCCAAGTTGGCGATACACCTATGCCTCTTACATATACAGTTTCTTCCGAACTAGAAGCTTTTATGTAGAAACCATATTTGTTGTTGATTCTAACGAAGTCAGAATCTGTAGTTATTACAACGCCGCCTGCAAGAGTAATGCTTTGGGGTTTTTCGTATGTTCTTTTCGGCATTTCAGGTGGCTGAAGAATAGCGAATACATTACATGTAAGCAACGTAGAGATTGCGATTGATATTATATTATTTATTTTCATTTTCATAATTAGCGTTTAGTTTTGTGTTAAAGAATTTTACGATTTTTTTGTATTGATTTTCTTCTGCTAAATCAGATGTGAATCCATGCTCGCCTTTGCCTGAAATGAATCGCACATCTTTGCCAAGTTCTTTTAATTTTTTTGCGTATGCTTCGCCTTGTGCGTATTCAATTATTTCGTCATCTTTAAAATGATACATTATTATAGGAGAAGAAATTTTATGGGCGAAGAAGTATGGACTTATAGCTTTTAATGCTTATTCAATTTTAGCTTCTACATTTATAAGCTTTATAGAAAAATAAACGCATACAATCATTAAATAATGAGCTAGCATAGGAATCTAATCGCTTGCGATGGTATAGATATGATCGCTGGAAACGCCATATTTTTGATTGCAGAAGTCTATAAAGTTTAATATTCTATCAATTGTCAAAATGGGATAATTGTTAATATAACTACTGTCAGAAAATATTTAAATAGTTTTCTTTTCATTTGCTGTTTTTTTAGTGTTTTTTGTTTGTTGATTTTGATATTCTGTTTTTAATTGTTCAAAGTTAGGTTGCAAAGTATTTGCATTGCAAATACTTTTGTATAAAAATATTATACTAATAAATAGTATTGCAACTACAATAATAGTTAATCCACTCAATATATATTTACAATTTGTGATATGCCTTTTTGATTTCATGTGCAATACATTCAAAAATACCATTTTTAAATTCTAAATCTAACCAAGCCCACATTCCATTTGGATTTAATTCTAAGAAATATAAAACACCATCTTTCCTCATAAAATCGAATCTTCCAAACTCAAAGCCTGTATCTTTCATAAAAGAGGCTATGGCATTTTCTTCTTGAGCGGTTAAGTTGCATTTTTCCCATTTCAAGAAAGGTGTTTCTTGTCGGCAGTCTTCCTTGGTTAATAGGCTTCTATCGAGTTGAAAAGAAAAAGTTTTACCGTTTACATAAAGAGTTGTAATGTCGAATTGTGCGTCGAGCTTGCGTTGATAGAACCAAGGATAGTATGGATCTAATTTTGATGTATCTACACTTTTTACTGTAAAAAATTTACCTTCACCTATCATTTCTTGTGTAAGACTTTTTATAACCCAATTTCCACTTTTTAAATAATCTGGTGTGTGTCCACGAATTATATGCCATTCAGGTACAGGGAAATATTTTTTTGCAAGAGTCATTTGTGTATTTTTGTACCACTTTGCTTTTGCGGGCTTCACTAAAACAGCTTTCCCTTTTGAAGCCATATCGTAATATAAATCTTGCCAAAGGCGTTCAACTTCTTTTCTGCACCAGTTTTCAAGGCAACCTGTTTTTGGTACGTCTATTGTGTTGAAAAAAATAGGTTTGCGTAAATAGACAAGCTTTAAGTTTTTCTGTGTAAGGCGTTTTCCATCGGGAGACAATACTTCAAAGCCATTATCTGAAAAATCCCAAGCGTATTCGTTCCATTTGTCGATATTAAAACGGAAAACTTCAATTCCATCTAAAAATGGAACAAGCATTTCAGTTGTAACATCTTCGGTGCATGTAATAATAAGTAGCATATTTTGTCTTGTTTTTAGAGTTGAATGAGTGGGAGAAAATACTCCCACTCATATTTAATTTATATCAATCCCATGAACTTGAATCATCCATGACCTGATTTGCATTACCTGCGTATGAGTAAGTATAGTTTACACTAGCTCCCATTTTTGTTTCTTCTTCCAACTTAGACACAGGTGCATTAGATACAATTGGTTCAGTTGGTTGACTGATATTTTCTGCTACATCAACAGGCGACATTAGTGCTGCTGATGCTACTATTGTTGATATGATCATATTTTGTTTCCTTTCGTTGTTTAATTATTGTCTATTGAAATAGACTATAATTTTTCCATATATCTATATTTTTGGGTTTGTATATAGACTATGTTCACTTCTTAATTCGTTGTTTTTTTATTTTTTCCTCAAAAAAAATAAAAATATTTTTAACATGCTAATTTTCATTAACTTGCATGTGTAAAAAATAAAAAAACTGCAGTATGTTCAATATACAGCAGTTTTAGAATTTATTTGTTTATATTAAGTGTAGATGCTTTTTATTTTTCTTTTAAGAGTTCTTTTACATATTTATCAGCTTGTTTTGACAATAAAAGCAATTCTTTTCTTGATGCCATTCTTCCACTTTGGGGATCAGATTTACGATGTTCGTGCGTATATCTTCTATAGAGAATATTTCTAATGCTTATCATTGACATTTCTAAGTTATATTTTTTTGCCAGATGGTAGATTTTTACGAGTTAATCTGTTGTTTGTTCTTTAAGTTTATTGTTAAGTGCACTATCAACATCTGTTTTTGGAATTGTGATATTATACTTATTTATAAATTTACTGAATTCTAAAAGCTCTTCTATTGTTGCATTGCTATAATTTGAGGGCAATGGAGATTTTTTGAGAGCTTTTACAATATTTTCTACTCGTTGATTATTACCTTGCTTCGAGTAATGTTCTACTAAAAATGGCAAGAGCTTGTAGTACTCAATTTTATGGTCGCTATCTTTATAGATGGAAAAAATATCACTCCAAACGTGAAATTCTTCTCGAGGACTATCACTTCTGACGTTAATTCCCACATCGATAAGTTTATCGAAGTCTTGTATTATATTTTTATTTGTCTTCCAATTTTTGAGGATGTTTGTTCTGTGGTCTATAAATTCTAAGACTTTATCATAGGTAGATTTCGGAGCTGATAAATATTCTACAACTTTGGTTGGAGGCGAAGTGTATCGTCCGATAAAGAATGTGCAAACTAACATACTCAAGGCAACAATCCCCATTATGATATTTTTTCGCAAGCGATGTTTTCGCAATGCTGTATCAAAATGTTGTGCGTTTATATCGGGAGTTGGTTTGTTGAATTTATCGGTGGCTATCAGCTCTATATCGATAGCAAAATCAGAAATTCTCGCATAACGCTCGCGCAAATCTTTCGACGTAGCATTTAAGATAATCTGATAGTAGTTATCCCAAGCTATGATATTTTTTGTGGTCATTTTCTCTTTCCCTTGTGGTGGGAAACGATATGCCTGACGTCCGTATAATTCAGGGGTTGAGCCAGATAGGAGTGTGAATAATGTCATTGCCAATCCCCACATATCTGGATTGCCATGAGAGTCTATAAACCACTTCGGTGCAAGATAAAATGGCGTGCCTACTGAACTTACAGAGAGTGTATCTGCGGTCAAAAGCCCAATATCTCCCAAACATGGATTCCCGTCAAAAAACATAATATTTGCCGGTTTTATGTCTCTATGTAAAAATCCTTTTTCGTTGAGTATATTGACAGAGTTTATGATTGGTTTGATATACTCGCTTATCTCATTTCTATTGAACCATTCATTTTTAGAACGTTGCAAATCTATATCTGATTGCAATGTGCGTGGTTTCCAATTATCATCTAAGGGCGAGAGATGTTGCTCGTTTTCTTGTTCAAATTCCTCAAAATGTTCTTCAGATGCATTTATGTCGACTCCGTCGCATAGAGGCATAGCATAGTAAAGTGTATGTTCTTCAACAGCGACATCAAAAATTTTTATTAAATGAGGCGAATTTATTTTATCAGATATTTTTTTATAACGAATTACCCCTTGATATTCATGACTCTTTGGAGTTATATTCTGTATTTGTTTTATGGCAAAGAAATTATTGTTGCTATCTTGCGCCAGCCAAACTTTACCGAAACCGCCTTCTCCGATTATTTTAATCAAAATGTATTTGCTATTTATAACAGGAGCTTTCATATATCTATATTTGAATTGATAGGTTTTATTTACTTTAAATCAATCTTTTTTTAGGAAAAATATTTATTTTAACGAAATGAGAATATATGAGATGTCCAGATACACCACATTCTATCATAGCTAAACTAAATGCTGAAAACCATCAAGCATGGAATTTTTCTTGGACAAAATTTTATGAGATATACAGCACGACGCTAAAGCAGATGACAATAAATGCTTTTTTATCTGCGCTTAAGAGAGCTCCGACAGATGACGAAATTGCTGACGTTATTTCGGCAACAGTCATATCTGTTCGCAATGCTTTTGAAAAGGATGTATATCAACCGAATAAATACAGATTCAGAGGGTTTCTAAAAACGATTGTTTCGCGTCGTGTGATAGACTATGTAAGAAATAACAATCGAAAACGTCAAATATGTTTTTCAAATAAAGAACTCGAACAATGCGATATTTCCGTTTACGACAATTTGCTTGAAGAAGATGAAGAACGAGAGTACCAAAAGTCTCTATGTATGGATATTCTTGAAGCTACTCGCACAAGTTTTGACGCAAAGACGTGGCTATGTTTTGAAATGCGACACTTCAAGAATATGAAAATTTCTACAATATGCGATGAACTTAATCTCGATATAAAAAAAGTTTATAAAAACATACACAAAGTAATGTGTGAAATTCGCAAAAACTATTCATCGGAATATTATCAAAAGGAGATGAGAAATGAATAATCAAAGTGTCAATAAATGTCCTGTTGAATTTAAGCTTACAAATCAAGATATTGAATTGTTGAAGAAGTTTAAAGAGGCTTACAACGATGCCGAAAAGGAATCCAATTCTATGTTAGCTAATAGAATTAAACATAGTATTGATTGCGACATAAAAAAACTACACAAACAGAAAATTGAAAATAAGTCGGTGTAGTTTCAAAGAATGAAAAAATTGCGTACAGTTCTATTTGAATAAATCTAGTGCATCGTCTGAATCGACTTCTTTTTCAAATTTATGCAGATGTGTGGGGGCTTTACCAATTTTATTTTCCACTGCATCAGTATGTTCTTTCACAATTCTATCACAGATTTTTTTTACGTGCATTTTTAACCATTTAGAGGTGTTAGATGTCTGTGTGTAATCATTTGGTCCGTACGAGTCAATTCTTCCACTTGCTAAAAGGAAATCATTTTGTTCAAATTCCAAATCGTTGTTTGGGCTATATACAGCGAATGCTTTTCCTCCACTTTTTCGAATGACCGAAAACACAGGTACATCGCTTGGTCCATCTGCAACATAAATCATATTGCGTATTGGTACGCGTCTATCTTCTTCACGAATTTTCGCATTAACGTTTATTTCAGGATTTTTATTTGAACCTTTGTTTATCTCAAAAATAAATCGTGTTTTGATTGTATTATCTACAATCATACCAATTTGATTTATTTGAGTAGGTAGAGTGTCAAAATTAAATTCTGGTTGTTGAGAAAAATACGGAGGCATTGGTTCTTCTACGAACTCGCAAGCAAAAATTCCATCAACGTGATCTGCTATTTTCGAACCTCTAATCATTTCAGCTAATCCAGTACTTACAATGTAGTGTTCAAGTTTTATGTTTAGTGAAGCGTATTCAGGATTTTCATCTACGACATTTCTCAATTCATCAAAGAAAGTAGGTAATCCTGCGCAGAACTGAAGATATCCACCAAGTTCGCGTAGTTTTGAATTGCTAAGTCCAGACATTTTCCCATTTTTTACAAAGCTAAGTAAATGATTTAAATAAACGCTTTCGGGCGATACACGAATTCCTTTTTTTGCGTAAATTTCAGGAAGCATATTAACTTCTTTCCAGAACAGAGCCTCATCAACTCCATATTCTTCAAAAATGGGCGTTTGCATGTAGCCATCAATTAGCGTTTTGTCGAAATCCCAAACGCAAGCAATTATATTTCCAGAGTGAAGAGTGTTTTCATTTTCCTGCATAGCGTAAAAGATACTCAAAAAATATTTCGACAAATGCAAGATAGATTGTTAAAATTTTACAAATTTTTTTTATGGCAAAAACTACTCAAAGTTCGCAGTTGCATCAAAATGAATCGAAATCAATCCGAAAGAAGTTTTCGTATGTTTCGATTTTGCGTGATATAAGCAAGGTTGTAAAAGAAACTAAGAATGTTTCTATTTTGTTAAAAAAAGTTTTAGACATATTGTCGGTGCGTGCAGCTTTAGAGCATGTGTCTGTTACTTTGTGTAGTGGTGATTTCCTTGTTATACGAGCTTCGCAAGGTTTGACACAAGATGAATCTCGGCGTGGAATTTATCGAGTTGGCGAAGGTGTTACTGGTAAAGTTGCTGAAACTGGTGAGCCAAAACTTATAGAAGATATTTCCGAAAGTATAGATTTTCTCAATAAGACAGAGAGTCGTAGCCATTTTTCAGGAACAGCTTTTATATGCGTTCCAATTATCAGTTCAAGCAAAGTTATAGGTACCTTATCTGGCGATTGTTCTAATACCGATAAACTTTTGTTAAATAAAAATCTCTCATTGTTACAAACTGTTGCAAATATAATTTCTGATGCCGTATCTGTTTTATTTTTTGAAATGGAAGAAGGCGAAAAATTGCATGCTGAAAATAGAATATTACGAGATAAAGTCGATATTGCGTTGCGACCTCAAAATGCAATAGGATCTAGTTCTGCAATGTTAAAAGTATATGAACAAATTGCAAATGCCTCAAATTCTGATGGGCACGTTTTAATTAGAGGCGAAGCTGGATCAGGTAAAGATTTCGCAATGCATATTATTGCAAATAGTCCTAAGTGGCGTGGGCGTCCACTTGAAATTTTAGATTGTTCTACAATGCAAGATTCCCTCATAGATGCAGAATTATTTGGTTCTACAACAAAGAGAGGTCTAGTGGAGCTTGCTGAAAATGGTATAGTTTATTTAGATGCTATGGGGTTGATTGGTCAAGCTCTCCAGTTAAAACTTTTAAAGTATTTGACCGATAAAACATATACCAAAGTGGATTCAAATAAACTCTTAAAGGGTCGGGCTAGAATTATCGCCTCAACTTCAGGCGATTTGGAAAAGCGAATGAAAGATGGTACAATAAGGCAAGATTTTTACTATCAAATGTCGCTTTTTACAATTATGATTCCGGCACTGAGAGAACGACGTCGCGATATTCCATCGTTGGCTAAATTCTTTATGCAAAAACATGCACACTTGCATGAAAAGAAAATCGTTTCGATAAATCCTATGGCAATGAGTATGATGAAAGCATACCATTGGCCTACAAATGTCAGAGAACTTGAAAATTGTATAGAGCGTGCTGTTATTATTTCTGCAGGACAAAGCATATCTGTTTCCGATTTGCCACCATCATTGCAAACTGCACAGTCTACAAATACTTCGTTGTTTGCCGATAGTGAAATTGCGGATTTCCAAAAGTTAGTAGACGACTTTGAACGCGATATTATAGTAGAAGCACTAACTTCTAGTAGTGGAAATGCAGCATCAGCGGCTAGAAGATTATCAGTAACGCGTAGAATTTTAAATTATAAAATCGATAAGCTTGGAATAACTGCTAAGTTGTTTAAACCTACTAAAAAAGCTTAATTGTTTTTCATTTTATATATTTTCAAAAGTTTGTATTTATTCAAAAATATCAAACGTTATTTTGACAATTTCTCGATATTTTATACTATCGCTCTTCTATGGAAGACGAATACGAGAATATAAATTGCGTTCGTATTATTGCAGATCTAGGAGTATTTGATAATCCTAAAAATTATCTAACCAATACTCCAATTTATTTTAGGTCTGGCGATAGCGTTCGTTTCGATATTGTTTTATTTAACAATAAAAAAATTACCGATTGTTCGAATATTGTTTCGGCATCGTTTGAAATTATGGATATTGGTGAAATAAATTCACCTTTGCCTAGAGTTTGTAAAACACTGTTCAAGAAAACTGTATTTTCAGATAAAATGAATAAAGCTTTAACAGACGAAGATATAAGTTCTGGCAAGTGTCATTTTAGTATTGCTATGACTTCAAATGAATCTCTTGTTGAGGATGGCAATAAATATCTGAAAATTTATACGCACGATAATAATGGTAATAGAATTACATTTGCATCAGGTTGGATATTCGTTGCTCCAAATTTTAGTGCTACTTTTACTGATAGTAATCCAATCAAAGTGGATTTGCTTGAACAATTAGAATACTCCATAAATGTTCAAGCTGGAAGAATTGATACAATTTGTAAAGATATTGAATATCTCGATTTAGAAAAAATAGGAAAGAGTGAAATTCTTTCTCATGTAGATTCTTTGTATACTTTATTATCGTCAAAAGCAAACAGCGGAGCATTGCATTTTTATGGTGGCAATATTCAATGTTCTGGACTAGCAAACAAATCTATACCTAACGTCAATTCTATTGCTTTTCGTTGGAAGTGCGACAACAATACTTACAGCAAAATCGAAAAAAATCAACGTGTGTTTGGATATAGTGCATCTGGTGGTTTGTCTTGGTATCACTTGGCAAAAGTTGCCGGTAGTGCATTACAATGGTATGTAAAGTATGAGGACAACTCTCAACAATATGTATCTGTAACTACTGCTACTTGGGAGTCATTAATTGACGGGAATTGGCACAACGTTGAATTTATCAGTACTGGTACAGCTTTTGAAATTTGGGTCGACGGAGTATTAAAGCAGTCTACAGCAAGAAACAATACGGCGAATTTTGCAACACCAGCAAGTAACTTTGTAGTGTCGTATGCAAGTTCAAACATTGGCGAAGTTGCAGACTTCTGTTTCTTCAATTTTGATATGTCGGCAGATAACGCACCTTACACGATTGAAGATTATCAAAATGGCAGAGCAATACCGCCAAGCATACTAGACGGAACACAGACAATTCTAGCACTCGAAAACTACACTATTACAAACGGAACTTCGAAGATAATTTTCGACTATTCAGGCAACAACAATGATGCAACTATTGTAGGCGATGTCAAAGGCGATAACGACAAAAGAATAACAAAACTTATAGACTTTATCAAAGCTTAGAAAGGATAAATAAATGGTAGAAATAAAACTAAAAAATGGATCAATTTTTAATTTAAAATCAATTCAGTTAAAAGGGTGTATAACCGATAGCAATGGTCTTGATTGTGGAGGAGAAACAACAATTATTTTCATTGAAAGCGAAGTCAATTCTTTGAATGAAAAACTTGGAACTATGGGGTTTAATTTGCAGGCAATTAACGATATAATTATAGCCGATTTACCACAATCCGGAACTCCTAACACTAAATTAGAAAGTGAAGATGTATAATGGAGACGGTTACTAGCTTATGGGATAGCGGTGCATTAGGTGCTATATTCAGTTCCTTAGTTACATTTCTTGGACAATTATCGGTTCAGAGTTCTCAGAAGTTTGTAGCGGTACTAGAAGCTTTGCAAAAACAACAACAAAGTGACATTTCAGTACACGATACTGCTTTTGTACGGGCTGGATTATCTGGCGAATGGATAAGGCGTGTAATGCTCTTTATGGCATTTTTTGTACTTGCAGTTTGCCCATTCATATTTGCATTTTTTAGAGATATTCCAGTTGCAGTTGAATCTATTGAACAATGTGGAGGTTGGTTTTGGGGGTTAATTCCAGAGAAGGAAAACTTTTCTGTTTCATACATCAAAGGTTTTTATCTTGCAGATGTTTGGAAAGAATTAATGGCTAATCTGATTTCGGCATATATCGGAGCAGGTATAACTCGAAAAGCTTTTATGCTTGGTCGCTAAATAAAAACAACGGTTGGATTATCCAACCGTTGTTTTAGCATTCATCAATTATATTGACTTATTATTAGGTGGAATATAGCATCAAAAACTGTGAACTTTTTTTATAAATTAGTCTTATTTGTTTCATTAGTTATAGTCTTTCAATCTCTATCAATTGCAAAGATTACACGCCACCTTTATAAATATGATTTTTCTGATGTTGCAGTAGAAAAATTGGTCGAGAATTCAAAGTTGTCAAAAGGTTTTATTTTTGAATTTTCACTTTCAAACGCTTTAAAAGAAAAATCTGCATTACCTATAACACTGATAGATTTTCCAAAATCTTTTTCTCTAAAATTAGCAAAATCAGTCAATACCTATTATAATAAAGGCAATACTCAAAATTTATCTTTGCAAGCGTTCATATATTTAACAGTAAAAAATCGACCCACCTGGAAGAGTATGTTCATTGAATTACCTTTAAATGCAGTTGAAGATTTGTCGAAGCATACATACGCATTAGTTTATGACGGCGTTAAATTCTTTTTTACAGTCGATGGTGTAGTTATTGATAAAAATTATCCAGCTGGAATGCTTGATGCTCCTCAAGGAGATGTCGTGTTGAATGTTGAAAATTTAAAATCTCTAAAGTTTTCAACAGATGTTTCAAAAATAAAGCGTAAAAAAATCACACATATAATAGACAAAAGTATTCAATATTATTCGCCTTACGGACATAACACGAATTTTGGTGATGCATCTGTTTTTTATCATGACGGAGTCTTTCATTTACTTTATCTTTTCGATCGCAATCATCATAGATGTCGTTGGGGTGGAGGGGCTCATGTTTTTTATCATTTAACTAGTAGAGACTTCATAAATTGGGAAGATTATGGTGCTATGGTCGAAATAACAGAATCTTGGCAGAGTGTTGGAACTGGGACGATGTTTTACCATAATGGCAAATACTATTCTGCGTTTGGTTGGCACACATCGAGAGTTGTTGAGCATAACAAAACTGTGTCTGCCAAATTTGGCGATAACAAATCTTTAACGTCAAAGGTCGTTACAGCTCAACAGTACGGAGATTTAATTCCCTCGGGCTTTGCCATGGCAGAAAGTGATGATGGTATCAATTTTACTTGGAATAGAAATTTTTATGGGATAAGCGAAAAT
>JAGAOA010000151.1 GCA_017623955.1 Opitutales bacterium | reverse complement strand
GGACTATTCCACGGACTAGCGCCTAAATCGCTCCCTTGATAGAACGAAAATATCCATGGGAACGATGCAGATCCAAATACCAACATCAAGCGTTTATCTGTTAACATTCTTTGAGAATCTTCTATCACAGATATCTTTTCTACGTACGTTATCGAGTTTGGATTAGGCTCATCTGCTATCAATAATCTTGTGTCGTTACAAATATCAATCGCCGTTGATATTGTTATACTCCACGACAAAATTGCTAATAATCCATAACAAACAAACGGGAATTGTAGTTTCTTTAATCTCTTTGTGTGCGACGATATATGACGCAACATCTCATGCTTTCGAGCATTCATCCTCAACGGAATCATATCGAAACATATCATACTTACTGCCACAGCAAAAATCAAACTTCCGAAAAATTGATGAAGAATTTTTCCCGATATCAAAATACATACGTACAAAACTATCGAAGTTACTAGACACAAAAAACGCAACGAATAAAAAAATGAAAATGAACGAAATCTTTGAACAGAAAAAATAGATACTGCCAAAGATGCACCCAACCACAAAATTCCCCACGATGCCCAATGGGCTGAACAAGGAAAAATAGAAAAGAAATCATCCGTAGAATCTGCGAAAATCGAACCTTCAAAATTCCACGTAAACATAAATAAGCATCCTAATACAGTTATCAACGCCCCCAACGAAGACGCCCATACTAAAAATTTTCTGATAACAAATCGAGAATCAGTAATTAAATATATGGATAATCCACACAAAAAAGCAAAAAATGTAACCAAATTTTCCAAGATTGGTTCCAAAACGCTCGGCGAAACATTTATAATAAAACTATCATTTAGGCTATCAATGTAATGATACACGTATCCTCCTAAAGTCATACTATTTATTCCTCCATTTAAAACGCCACAAATCGATATAACTAAGAGCATAATAAACGGAATACAATACGCCAAAATCTTCGTCATCTGAAAATAAGGACGCGGTTGCCACGTATATATATAATTTAACGTGTTGATTGGTGCAACAACTCCCAGAGATACAAACAAACCTGTAAGAATATCAGAACTTCCTCCAAAGAAAATAAAAGGAATCAACACAGCTAATACGACATTCCAAACAAGAATCGTCTCGTTTACATTACGCGTTGTTTTTATTACTACATCTTCGTCTAACATAAGAAAAAAATACTCTAAATTATTATCTCATATAGCAAGTAGAAACTGCAACTTCTTTTGCAATTTCTCTTGAAAATAATTTTTCTACCAAACTCAAGGCAAATTCTATTGCAGTACCAGCCCCTTGTGAAGTTATTACATTTTCATCAACAACAACCGCATCAGAATAAGAACAATTATCCAATTCTGATCTTCTTGAAGTATGAGCAGTACACTTTTTCCCATCTAAAATTCCAGCCGTTTTCAAAACTACAGGGGCCGCACATATAGCCCCAATTATAGAACCTTTTTTGTATTGTCGGTCAATAAACTCTAAAACGGCTTCATTTTTCAAAACAGCATTAGTTCCGGGACCTCCAGGTACTACAACCATATCAAAGTCTTTGTCTTTTTCATTTGCAAATAAACTGTCGCAAGTTATTTCAATTCCACTTCTACCTCTAACTTTTACATCAGAACATAGAGATGCTAAACAAACATCAGCATTTGCACGTTTCAAATAGTCGATTGGTGCAATAGCTTCCAATTCTTCTACATTATCAAACATTAAAAATATTACTTTTTTCATTTTGTATTTTTTATAAAATTAGAAAGTTCTCTCCAATATAATTCGCTTTCAAATAATGGAAAATGTCCGTAATCATAAAATTTAACAAGACGGGCAACCGTATTTTTTGCTGCCTCTAAATTTTCGTAAGCATTTCTTATATGCACGATTTTATCGCGAGTTCCATGAAAAAACAAAACTGGAATTTTTATATTAGGATAATACTCTACATTGTGTAAAATCTTCCATGGAATAATATCGTATGGCAATATAGTTTTTACGCCACGAGAAACACCACCAACAATCAAAACTCCACGAGCTTCTGGATTCTTTGATGCCAAATAAGCCGCAGGCGAACTTCCCAATGAATACCCAACAAAGAAAATATTTTCGGCTTTAAATCCTAATGTTTTAGTTACATAATCATAAACAGTGTCTGCACATTTTGACAAATCTGCTTGCGACATTCTTCCATCACTAACACCATATCCACAATAATCATAAGCAACTACATTTACACCAAGTCTATCGTGATAATCTTGCATAAGTTGATATATTTTGCCCAAGTCCTCTCCATTGCCATGCGAATATATCACACAAATTTCAGACTCTTTATTTTGCCAGAATAACGATGCTATTTTTCTGCCATCTTTTAAAGATAACATATTTATATTTTCAATATACGCATATGTAGATTTAGGAGTTGGGAAAATCATTCGCTCTGCAAAAACAAAGGCGAAAACCAGCACACACACATATAAGCCAGCACAAATAATTAAGCCAAAAAATATAAACAAAATAAATTTCATTTTACAATATCATCTAACAGACGCCAATGACTCGCATCTATACGTTCTGGACGCACATCTGCTGAAAGATTTTTATCTACATCTAACCATTGCAATAAAATTTCAGAAAACTCTCCTGCCGATTTAGCAATCGATAAAATTTGCTTACGACGCTTTGAAAAAACATACCGCATTATTTCTTTTGTTTTTGTTTTGAACACAAACGGCACATCTTTACGAATCAAAGCCAACAACACAGAATCGACTGCAGGACGAGGATGAAAGCATACAGACGAAACTTTATGTCTAGCATAGACATCATACGCCTCAGGTAAACATATCGAAATAGGAGTATACTCTTTTGTTCCTCCAACAGCAGCAAAGCGTAAAGCCGCCTCTTTTTGTAGCATAAGCGACATCCTAGAAGGTAAACGCCCCGATAGAACTTTATCTAGCCAAGGAGTACTTATTGCATAAGGCAAGTTTGCCACTATTTTAAACTCTGTAACATCTTTTGGTAGATTTGCTAAAGGATAATCTATGGCATCAGCATTTATTATAGAAAATTCCTTAACTTGAGCAAAATGTTCTTTCAAAAACGCATGCAAAGTTTTATCTAACTCGACAGCATGAACCTTTGCACCAGCTTGCAATAAAGCTCCGGAAAGAGTCCCTAATCCAGGTCCAACCTCAACAACATCATCACCACTACGAACATCGGCAAGTTCTAGCGACTTACGTACTATATTAGAATCTACAAGAAAATTCTGCCCCAATTTTTTTACTGGAGCATGTTCTAATCGCTTCAACAATTCAAGAGTTTGCGAAGGGCTAAGTTGTCCATAAATATCCATAACTGATGTAATATTGTTGCAATATAAAAAATAAGAGCAACAATATTTTTTCAATGAAATCAATCGACAAACTCATCGATATAATAAAAGCCCTTCGCGCTCCAAACGGTTGTCCTTGGGATAGAGAACAAACGCACGCTTCAATACGTGGACATTTAGTTGAAGAATGTGCCGAACTTTTAGAGGCTATAGACTTAAATTCGACTGAAAAAATGCGAGAAGAATTGGGTGATGTCCTTATGCACATCGCCCTTCACTCTGAAATTGCAACAGAAGAAGGAAGATTTACCCTAGACGATGTAGTAAACGAGTTGAACGAAAAACTAGTTCGTCGACATCCACATGTCTTTGCCGATAAAACAGCTTTCTCTAGCGACGATGTCCTCAAAATTTGGCAACAAGTGAAAACTGAAGAAAAAAAGGAGCGAGTTGTCGGAAAGCTCTTTGATGGAATTCCTCCAACACTTTCAGCCCTCAGATACGCATACGATGTAGCTAAAAAAGCCGACACAACTCTTCTTGATGATGTAAACAAAACATCCTTGTCAGATAAAAAAATCCTAGCTGGCAAGAAGATTTTTGATGCCGTAAGAGATGCTCTCGCAGATAAAATCGAACCTGAATCTGCTCTACGTGATTATATTCTAGAGATAAGAAAGTCAGCAGAAAAGAGAGGTATCTAATATGGCAACACGCGAAATCATTTTAGAGTTACCTATCAAAGAAAATGACAATGCGTGCAAAGAAACAATCGTTGTAACAATAAAAGACGTTGCAAATTCTCGTTCTTTCAAGTTGCGTATAACCGATAAATATACAGCAATACTTACAAAACCTAGATACGCCTCTATAAAAGATTCGTTGTCATTTCTAGAAGCCAACAAAATATGGCTTATAGAACAATCTTTAAAAACAACTAAAAAACAAACCTTAGCAAAACTCATACAACAACATCGCAAAGTCTATCATCTAGATAAAGAAATTACGCCTGAAATAATTGTATCGAGAACAAATCCGTTCTTTGTTTCAGATATAGAAAACAATAAACTAGTTCTAGCACCAACAGAACAAAACTTTGATTTAGATTTAGAAAATCTATTCCTAAAATTTACAAATCAAAGCCTAGCAGAATTAGCAAAATTAAATTCAAATATAACTGGGTTAAATTTTTCAAAAGTATCAATACGTAATCAATCAAGTTTATGGGCATCACGTTCTTCTAGTGGATTGCTATCGTTAAATTGGAGAATAATCTTACTTGAACCAAAATATCAGACTTACATTATTCGTCATGAATTAGCACATACCAAATTTATGGATCACTCCGTATCTTTTTGGATTTTCCTCAACAGAATTTGTCCCGATGCTCAACGTTTAGATAGAGAAGTAGAATCTAAATCTAAAGAAATTTTCAACATTCAACTCACTAAAAATATATGAAAAAAATATTATCAGCATTACTGTCCATTATCCTAATATCATCATTGCAAGCACAACAAGATATAACAAAAATCGATAAAAATTTTGCTGTGGAAAAAATCGGGAAAATAAATGTAGTTTATTTTGATGCCCTCGAAAAACCATTTGAACTTGAAGGGTTCCCTTGGTACGAAAAAGGCAAGCCTCTGCGTAGAATACCTCACAACATCGGCGCAAAAGAAATAAATGAAGGTGTATACACATTGGCGAACCATACAGCAGGTGGTGTAATTCGTTTTAGGACAGACTCCCCATATATCGCATTAAAAGCCGAACTTAAATATCCCAAACAGATGTTCGGGCATATGCCGGCAACTGGAGTATCGGGCTTTGATTTATTTTGTGGCAATTATTCAAAAAATGTGAACCCATTTTCAGGAGGTAAATTGATGTCGCCAGTAGAAACGCTTGTAATTAAAAATGGAATGAGCGGAACTGGAATGAAAGATTGTGCTTTATATCTCCCTCTATACAACGGTGTTAATTGGATAAAAATTGGAGTTGCCCCAAACTCGAAAATAGAAGCTCCTAAACCTAGAAAAATAAAGAAACCAATATTGTTTTATGGTTCATCCATTACACAAGGCGGTTGTGCAAGCCGTCCGTCTAATGCATATAATGCAATGTTGTGCAGAGAACTTGATGCCCCAATGATAAACTTAGGCTTTTCTGGAAATGCAAAAGGCGAAGAAAAAATGGCAGAACTTATAACATCACTAGATATTTCGGTATTCGTCTACGACTACGATCATAATGCTCCGAATGAAAAACATCTGAAACAAACCCATGAAAAGTTCTTTAAATATATTAGAGCAAAACGTCCCGATTTACCTATCATTATGATGTCGAGAATTACACGTCCTGATTGGGCATTGGAACGTGCAAAAATAATAAAACAAACCTACGATAACGCTGTAAAAAATGGCGATAAATTAGTGTGGTTTATCGATGGACATAATTTTACCAAAGATGTAGATCAAGCATATTGGACAATGGACAATACACATCCAAACGACTTCGGTTTCTATCTGATGTACAAACACACACTTCCAATTCTAAAAGAAGCATTAAAAAACGGCAAATAATATTAAAAAAGGCAGTTCTAGTAAGAACTGCCTTCAAAATACTTATGCGTTATCTCAAATTAATAATTCTTTGCATTGAGCTTAAAATGAGCCTTCTTGTGAACGCAAACTGGACATATTTCTGGAGCGGTTTTCCCAACGTGCAAATGTCCACAATTACCACATTCCCATACAACATCTTCATCTTTTGCAAAAACCTTATCTTCCTTTACGTTTGCAAGAAGTTTACGGTAACGAGCTTCGTGTTCTTTTTCAATCTTTGCCACCTCTTCAAAAAGAAATGCAATATGATCAAACCCTTCTTCTTTCGCTTCCTTTGCAAAAGTTGCATACATATCTGTCCATTCGTAATTTTCTCCCTGTGCAGCATCTAATAAATTTTCTGCAGTAGAGCCAATTCCATCATTAAGAAGTTTAAACCAAATCTTTGCGTGTTCTTTTTCGTTGTTTGCTGTTTCTTCAAAAAAGGTTGCAATCTGAACAAAACCTTCTTTTTTTGCTTTCGATGCATAATATGTGTATTTGTTGCGAGCTTGCGATTCACCTGCAAATGCAGCTTGTAAATTCTTTTCTGTTTTCGAGCCTTTCAAATCCATAGATTTTCCTTTCAGTTACTGTTGTTTGTTTGAGTAAAATTTTCTACTACAATTATCATTAATTGTCAATTTCATATATTTTCACTGCTTAATAGTAATGATTATCATTAATAGTCTAGTATTTTTTACAAAAATCAAGTGTTTTTTTAATTTTTTGTTTACATAAATGCATGTTTTTTCTATTTTTTTAACAGAAAAAAAGATGATTGTAGAAAATATCCATATAGAAAATTTTAAGGGTCTGCGCGATGAATTTGTAGAATTCGACAAATCCTCTACTGTTTTGGCAGGACGCAATGGCGGAGGAAAATCAACAGTTTTAGAAGCGGTAGCTACAATGTTATCATGGCTTCCAGTTGGATTGTGTAATTACGCACTAAAAGGACGGAAAATCAACTCTCGAGACATAACATATGGTGCTGATTTTTCAAGACTTACAATGACTCTGCGCAACAAAACGCAGATGAAATTGACCCTTTATAAAGAGCGAGAAAAACGTACTTCTAAACTCTCAAATATGACAGCCGCAAACTCTTTTGCCCGAGATATGCGTGTTATGCTAGACAGCGATGAATCCATCCAAATACCAGTACTCGCCTACTACGGAGCATCAAGAGATACATCGGGATATACATCGCCTAAGCCAATCTCAACAAACGATAGAACCGAAGTTTACAAAAGAGCCTTCCAAGCGGGTACAAATTTTGATAAACTAACCCAGTGGTTTGTAGAAATGGGCTTGAGGCGTGAAAAAGAAATGGCTGAAGCCTCAAAAATGCCTCTAAAGAAAGGCAACGCACGTCGCCTAGAGATAGACGCATTTTTTAATCCGCTAAAATTTGTGAGTAAGGCGTTATCGCTCTTTGCCGAAGAATTTGGTACTTTTGCAATTCAAGACGGCAAAATGTTTCTTCAATCAAGAAAAATCCCCGCCGAAAATCTTTCCGATGGAGAAAAGACAATCATAGCCCTCATTTCAGATATAGCAATGCGTATGATTGTGGCAAATCCAAAAATGAAGAATCCGCTTGAATCTGATGCCATAATTCTCATTGATGAACTAGATTTACATCTACATCCCGACTGGCAAAGCTCTATTGCAAAGAAATTGCCATCTATTTTCAAGAAAGCTCAATTTATAATATCTTCACATTCGCCGTCTGTAATGTCGGTTGCAAAAAATCTTTACAAAATAGATGGCAAAAACAACACTTTTGAAAAAATCGATAATGCTTATGGTCGTTCGCCAGCAGATATATTATCGCAGCTGTTAAACATTCATAGAGAACCTGAAATTGCAAAACGCCTTAGAGCAATGTACACGGCAATAGATAATGGGAATTTTCAGACTGCGCAACAAATTGTCGATGAACTCAATATTATGATTCCTGAAGATCCTGAAGTCTTACGTGGAGAATATTTGATACGCGCACTCAGTTAAAAATATGCACCATATAACAAAACCAAAGGATATTGATGCTCCACGTAATTTTAGGCGTTGGTTGGCAAGTCATCCATACGCTAAATATTCAAATTTGCACAACTCACAAATTAAGGCAGAACTAAAAAATTCACTAATACAAAGACAAGCTTACCTCTGTTGTTATTGCGAAACTAGAATTTTTGATGAGACATCGCACATAGAACATATTGAACCTCAGTTTGGCGGTGAATCGACAAAAACTCTTGCATACTCAAATATGGCAGCATCATGCATAAAAGACCCACAAAAGAAAGATGGCAAACCCCAATTCCTAAAGGAATCTATTGTTCATTGTGGACATGCTAGAGGAACAAACGAAGTTGTTTCGCCATACGAGCCTCTTTGTGAAAACCTATTTGAATATTCTTTTAGTGGAGAAATTCGTCCTAATTCAAAACTAAAAAACAAAGACGAAAAAATGCTCGCAATTAATTCTATTGGATACTTACGTCTAAACGTTCCATCTCTAATGGTTTCGCGTAAAATAGCAATGGTAGAAGCTATTAAACTTTATCAAGCGGGCGTTCCCGAAGAAAAAATACTAGGGTTACTCAATAATAAACTAATACCATTTTGGTCGGCTGCAAAATTTGCAATTTCTAAATTAAAAGAAAGAATTGCATTAAAAAATAAAACTATTGCAACGCAATAATTACAGCTATTAAAATCATAATAGCCCCTACACTGCGTTGAATAGCTGAAGCGTTTGACAATTCTCTTAATTTTACAAAGCGTTTTCCTACAAAATAAATTAGTATAACTGATAATAATCCTCTTGTATTATATAAAATATTGCACAAAGATGCCCCCAACTCTCCACTGATAGATATAAACATCAAATACATTTCTACTATCATTAATACTGCGGAACCTCCACCTAAGAATAATGTTTTCTTATCACTTATAGAAACTTCCTTAAAAAACTTTGGCAATAGTGGGATTATAGATAAAGGCATTGCCACGCTTGTTAAACTCAACATTATATTTCTTGTAAAATTGGGAGCATACTTTTGTATGAACACATCGCACAAAGCATAGGAAATGCACGCAATCATTGCTAGCAATATAGTGACTCCAAGTTTTTTACTACGCAATGAATTAATTGAAAAACTCATTATAAAAACAGCAACACAACATATTATACCAGCAACTGTTATTGTATGAGGAAGATTAATGTCTAAAAAAACTCGGGAAAACATTACCACCATTAGTGTCTTAAT
>JAGAOA010000150.1 GCA_017623955.1 Opitutales bacterium | reverse complement strand
CTTCATTTGTATAGCTAAATTCTAGCTGATTAAAATCATCTTCGGCAATGGCGCCGCGATGAAAACGACGGTCTAAGCTGTATGGAAGACCTTTACAAATATTGGTCCTAGGAGTCTTCATCGATACTTTTACTTTTTCAAGAAAGACTCTATCTTCCATATTGGCTGATATAGTGAAACATTTGTCAACATCTATATTTGCCTGAAGTTTACCATTGGGCGATTGCAATTTAAAAACTTCAGCTTCTGTCGATATAGCAAGCAATGTTGATACAGCAAACAATATTGTTTTTATATGTCTTTTCATAATGTTTATTTAGAGGGTTATCTACTATTTGCAAAGTCTTTTATTTTGGCGCACAGTTGACTTAATCCATTGCGTCTATTTGGCGACAGATGTGTAGATATATTTACATCTGACAAACATGCTGGATCTAATTGCGAAATTTCTTCTGGGCTTAATCCACTGTATAGTTGACAAACTACCGAAGCCACTGCACGCGTTATTAGTGAATCTGCATCACTTTTGAAATAACATTTGCCATCGTTATACGATGGTACTAGCCACAAACTAGACACACAACCTTTTACGATATAATCGTTTGTTTTGAATTCATCAGGCAAAGGTTCTGCCTTTTTATTTTTATCTATCAGATATTCAAACAACTCTTGTGCATCAGGAAAAATTCCATATTCATCTACTAGTTGTTGTTTTCTTTGTTCTATTAAATTCATACTCCAAAAATTTTAATATCGTTTTCTTTTGCCAAAGTGCGGACTTTTTCGGTTTCTAATATGATTACTTTTTCAGACTCGATAGCAACATTTTTTATGTTTGCAGCGGCAAGTTTTCTTATAGTGCGTTCGCCTATCACAGGGACGTCAAATCTATAATCTTGATTAGGTTTAACGGTTTTTGCAAACAGTGCATCTTTTGCTTCAAACTCTCCAGCACGTTCTAACATTTTGTCTGTTCCCTCCCAAGCTTCTACCGCTAACACACTTCCTCGAGCAACAACGCAACCTTGTCCGACATCTAGACGTGCCATCTCTCTAGCAATGGTCATTCCGTGTTCTAGACTATCATTTGATACTGTCCACTTTTTGCCAGTAAAAAATCCTTTAGGTGCTAAACTATCGTCTAAGAACGAACGGGCATCTAACATATCTACTCCTATTTTTGATAATTCACTTGCAATAGCTCCAAAAATAGTTTCCGCATTCTTGCGTTTAAGCGTAGCCATTACAAGCATAGCTTTTAGATCTAGTTTTAAGCCTTTGAACAATTTTTTAGGGGTGATTTGTCCCGCCATTATGGCGTATTTTACATTGTGCTTTTTTAGAGATTTTAATAACTTGCCTAGTTGTCCTACATTTATAATCTCTACATCATCGGATTGATACTGTTGTATCAATTCTTGCGACGTTTCGCCTTCAAAAGCAATGAGCATTGAAGGTATTTCAAGTTCTTTTAATCTACCTACAACTATTTGCGGATATACTCCTTTCCCCGCAAGAATAGCAATTTTTGCAGTTTTGTCGAAATCGGTAGGTAGAAACTTCGAAAGCATATTAGTAGTTATATTTTGTAGGTCTTAGTAAGAATTCTTTGAATATTATACGTTTTGCTGTCAACTTTTTGTTTGCATCAAATTCAAACAATATAGAATCTTGAACTTGATGACATGGTGCAAGTTCTTTTTGGTATTGTTGTTCTTCAAGCATCCCAATTCTATCTATTGCAAGAGGGAAGTTTTGGTTTATTGTTTCCTTACTTACTTTGCCCCTCTGTTTATTGCGTACAAAATCCTTTTTGCCATTAGGTGAATTGTATGTTGCCATTCCCTCTATTACAACTATTTCAACCGAATCATTATCGTCGCTAAGAATAAATGATTTTCCCTTGATAGATAACTTGCCCAAACTTGTTGATATATCAAATGTACTTAGAGCTTTTTGTTCTTTTGATATCAGATTAATCTTTCCTTTTATTAAGGTTATTGAAAGGTTAGATTCACTGTTCTCTCTTTCGTACGAATGATTTTGGGCAAATGGTTGTATTTGCTTAAAAGAATTAATTTTTACAGATGTTTCAGGTAAGATTTCTATAACAACTTCATTAGAAAACTTCAACGATACATACTGATTCTTTTTACATACAATTTTCAATCCCTCAGCTTCGACAATAGAACCTATTGTTATTTGTTGACTATTGTTGTTGCTAGAAATTTCAGGATTATTGCGAATTGTATGAAATACAACCGATCCATTACGCACTCCACCATACGTTGACATAGAAGTAACGTATAGCAATGCGATTGTAGAAATTATTTTTAAATATTTCACTTTACTACAATGTTTACAATCTTGTTAGGTACATATATTTCTTTGACGATTGTTTTACCATCTGTAAATGTTTTTACATTATCTATAGCTTTCGCATTAGCAAGAATATCGTCTTTAGACATAGAAGCGTCAACTACTAGTTCTCCGCGAAGTTTTCCATTTACTTGAACAGCTATCTTCGCCGATACACTTTGCATTTTTGATTCATCCGCCTCTGGCCATTTTGCCTTCGCAACCGAACCTATATTTCCCAGACGTTCCCAAATTTCTTCACTAATATGTGGAGCAAATGGTGCAAGTAATTGGATGAATTTTGATGCACTTTCTAATGATCTTTGTTTTTGTTTTTGCAATGTACTTACAAAAATCATCATTTGTGAAATAGCTGTATTGAAACGCAAGTTTTCAATATCAATACTTACTTTCTTGATAGTTTCATTGAGTGATTTTAATAGTTCAGATGAATCTTGTGCATCTTTAGAAATCTTTGCATTAATTTCGCCATTTTCTGTATTTATATACTCGCGCCAAACTTTCTTTAAGAAGCGAGATACCCCTTCAATTCCGTTTGTATTCCATGGCTTTTGATCTTCAAGTGGACCTAAGAACATTTCATACAAACGCAACGAATCAGCACCATATTTTTCAATGATGTCATCGGGATTTACAACATTGCCTCTAGACTTACTCATTTTGAAACTGCGAGCATCTACAAGTATTGATTTATCCGACTTCAATGCGAAGTTAGCACCGATTTTTTCTACATCACTTTCCGAAAGTTTTACAGCTTCTACACCTTCTTCATCTGCTCTCGATGCTGTTACAAATTCTCCATCTTTTTTGTAGCCTGTGAATTCTAGTTGTCCCAATATTATACCTTGGTGGAATAATTTTTTGAAAGGTTCTGAACCCTTTACTACTCCACAATCGTAGAGAACCTTGTGCCAAAAACGAGCATACAATAAGTGCAATACAGCATGTTCAGCACCACCGATATAGAAATCTGGATATTGCCAGTATTTTTCAACATCCGCATCTATTAGAGCCTCATTATTTGTAGGATCGCAATAACGCAAATAGTACCAGCATGAGCCAGCCCATTGTGGCATTGTATTGGTTTCTCGAATTCCGTCAAACCAGCCTTCTGCATTATTGCATTCCGATGCTTGTACAATTTCTGCAGTTAGAGGATTTACTTTTACTTTCAACCAATCTGTAGCATTAGCAAGAGGACTTTCTCCTGTGCCAGACGGCTTGTAATTATCGATTTTAGGAAGTTGAAGAGGTAGCTTTTCTTCTGGAATTGGCAATGCATATATTATTTCACCATTCTCATTTTTACATGAAACTGCTTCCTCTGGTAAATTCCACTTCTCAGATTTTTTTGCAATCTGATATGCTTGTTCGTTTACCCAAACTATTGGGAAAGGCTCACCCCAATAACGTTGACGCGAGAACAACCAATCACGCAATTTATAGTTGATTGACTTTTTACCG
>JAGAOA010000149.1 GCA_017623955.1 Opitutales bacterium | reverse complement strand
TGTTCGGGTGGTCTGTACGAAGTACTATCCCCCACTCACAAACATCTCCCTAAGCACGTGCCTCGCACGTTTTACACTTCTACGCTGGTTCTAAGAAATAAAACGTGTGAGATTGACCCGATGCTTTTGCGTTTTAGCGAGCGTTGCTGTGCTATGCACTGCAGTCGAAGCTAAAACCAAAATGGAGGGCAAAGCGTTTTCTTTGATGAGTTTATTTAATAAAAAAAGGCACTTCGTTGAAGTGCCTTATAGTATAAATTAAAACTCATCATCAAAGAAAACGCGGTCTCGCACGTTTTTTATGAGTCGGAGTCTTCTGCAAGTGCTGTCCCTCCGACTACTGTCGTGGCTTCAGTAATGGCGTTTTTGATTGCTTCTGCAACTTCTGGATTTTGCATTAAATACGCTTTGGCAGCTTCTCGACCCTGTCCAATTAGTTCGCCATTGTAAGAAATCCATGCACCTTTCTTTTCTAGTATTTTTTGTTCAATGCCGAGGTCTATTAGACTGCCAGTCATTGAAATACCTTCGTTGTACATTATGTCGAATTCGCATTCAGTGAAAGGTGGTGCTACTTTGTTTTTTACAACTTTAATTTTTGTTCTGTTGCCAATTACTTTTCCTGAAGGGTCTTTAATTTGACCAATTCTGCGAATATCGATACGAACGGAAGCAAAGAATTTTAATGCACGTCCGCCTGGTGTTGTTTCTGGATTGCCGAACATTACGCCTATCTTTTCGCGGATTTGGTTTGTAAATATGCAGATGCATGAAGTTTTGCTGATTGCCGCAGTCAAGCGACGCATTGCTTGCGACATCATTCTTGCTTGAAGACCTACCGTAGTATCGCCCATTTGCCCATCTAGTTCTTGACGTGAAACAAGTGCAGCAACCGAGTCTACAACAACTACATCAATAGCACCAGAACGAATGAGAGTTTCCGCTATATTAAGAGCGTCTTCGCCACATTCTGGTTGTGCTACCATAAGATTTTCTAGGTCAACGCCTACAACCTTCGCGTAGCGTGGGTCGAGTGCGTGTTCTACGTCGATGAATACGGCATTGCCTCCCTTGCGTTGAGCTTCTGCAATTAGAGATAAACAGAGTGTTGTTTTACCAGAAGATTCTGGACCGTAAATTTCTACAATTCTTCCACGAGGTAAACCACCAACACCAAGAGCCAAGTCGATAGCGACAGAGCCAGTGCTGATAGTTTCAACATTCATTTTTGTAGCGTCGCCAAGGCGGATTAAAGAGCCTTCGCCAAACTGTTTGTTTACCATTCCGAGAGCAGTTTCAAGGGCTTTATCGTCTTTTGCAATAGAGGTTGTTTGAATTTTTTGTTTAGCCATATTTTGATTTTCCTTTTATAAATAGTGATGTGAAAAAATATTCTGAGCTTATGAATATCTAAAAGTTTTGCAGTGTCGATAAAAATCTTTTGTTTTTTTTGAAAAATTGAAAATACGTATTGTAGTTACATATTTAACTTTTTTGTCCTTGGCTATGTGTAATGGTAATTTCAAACTAAAAGATACAAGTGTGTTAGATTTTAACAGTGTATTTGTAAATGACGATAATTTTACAGGTTCAGATTTATTCTGGAGTAATGTAGTCGCTGAAAATGGTTATTATTTTCTAAATGTAGTTTACAGACGCAGACGTTAGTTTGATAATCTTGTTTATGCAAATTGGACTTTTCGTATGTCGGAAAGTCCTTTTGTTTTAAGATAAAGATTAAAAAAATGCTTGAAATCAACGTAGTAATGTGAAATTATCGACCAAATAATGAAATAAAATTAGCACCTTTGCATTAGAGAAGGTACTTGGATTCTTTTTTCAATATGAAGCATACAATATCAGCACTTGTAGAAAATAAATTTGGTGTTTTGGCTCGTGTAGCTGGCATGTTCAGTGGTAGAGGCTTTAACATCGAAACTCTCAATGTAGGTCCCGTATTAGGTGGTAAGTACTCTCGTATAACCGTCACAGTTAATGATGGTCGCAATAGTATAGAGCAGTGTGTAAAACAGTTAAATAAGTTGGTCCATGTCATTGAAGTAAAAGATTTTTCTAAGCTTGAAAGCTTTGTAGCAAGAGAGTTAGTGCTTGTAAAAGTCAAGGCTGATAGTAAGACGCGTTCTGAAATTGTTCAGGTTGCCGACTTGTTTAGAGCAAAAGTTATCGATGTAGATAGTGCATCGTTGGTGATAGAGTGTACTGGTAATGCAAATAAGATAAAGGGTTTTATGGGAATGATTGAGCCATTTGGGGTTATCGATATGGCTCGCACAGGCAATGTTGCCCTAGAACGAGGTAGTTGTACGCCTGAATACGAATAAACGAATTTATTGTAACAAACGATAAAATTAATAAATCAATAGTTTTAACTCAAAAAAGAGGAATAAAAAAATGGCACCAGCTAAGGTATTAAAAGAAAAGGACGCTAACAAGAAGCTCCTTAAAGATAAAACATTGGCAGTTATCGGCTATGGTTCGCAAGGTCATGCACATGCACAGAACCTCAAGGATAGCGGCTACAAGGTAATTATCGGTTTGTATCCAAAGAGCAAGTCAATCGCAGTTGCTAAGAAGCAAGGCTTCAAGGTAATGTCGACAGCCGATGCAGTTAAGGCTGCAGATGTGATTATGCTTTCTGTTCCAGACATGAAGCAGGCATCAATTTATTACAAGGATGTTGAACCAAATCTCGAAAAGGGCAAAACTTTGATTTTCTTGCATGGTTTGTCGATTCATGGCGGTCTTATCAAGCCACGTGAAGACATCAATGTAATCATGGTTGCACCAAAGGGTCCAGGTCATACAGTACGTTCACAGTACCTTGAAAACAAGGGTGTTCCAGCACTTATTGCAGTTGCACAAGAAGGTGTAGGTTGCAAGAAGGGTTCAGCAAAAGCAATCGCATTGGCATGGGCAGATGGTATCGGTGCTACACGTGCAGGGGTTATTCAAACAACATTCAAAGAAGAAATGGAAACAGACCTCTTTGGCGAACAAGCAGTTCTTTGCGGTGGCGTAAGTGCCCTCATCAAGTGTGGTTTCGAAACATTGGTTGAAGCTGGTTATGCACCAGAAATGGCATATTTTGAATGCTGTCACGAAATGAAATTGATTGTTGACCTCATTACACAAAGTGGTATTTCGGGTATGAGATTCTCTATTTCAGAAACAGCTAAGTATGGCGATATTACACGTGGTCCACGCGTAGTAAATGCTAAGACAAAGCAAGAAATGAAGAAAATCCTCAAGGAAATCCAAACTGGCAAATTCACAAAAGAATGGGTTAAGGAATACGATGGTGGTTTGAAGAACTACAATAAGCTCCTTGCAGACGGCGAAAAGCACCTCATTGAAAAAACAGGTCAGCGTTTGCGTTCTTTGATGCCATGGGCAGCAAAGCAAAATATTAAGGGTGCACAAGCATCTTATTCTGCAGTTGTAAACAAGAAGTAATTTTTGTTTAGTTAAGTCGGCTTCAAGGTGTACTTGAAGCCGATTTTTATTTTTAAGAGTTAGTG
>JAGAOA010000148.1 GCA_017623955.1 Opitutales bacterium | reverse complement strand
GCTCACACTGAAATGTGGCTCAATAAATCGCTCAATCATGAGTTGGAAATTAGAGGCGTTAAAAAACATAGCGATTTTCAAATTTTCAACAATTACCTAAATATTACTAAACCATTCGGATATTGTTTGACAGCTCTAGGCTTCTTGAATTTCCAATTCGCCAATCCTGTGGTGGTTAAATAACTATCAAAAATAGAAAGAAATATCATCATGGCTACAAGCAATTCGGGAGGTAACAATACCGAAACTTCAACGGCTAAAAAGCTTGGGACTCTCGGGCTTGCAGCCATTGTTTTAAGCTCTATGGTAGGCGGTGGAATTTTCAGTTTGCCTGAAAATATGGCAGCTGGAGCTGCCGCCGGAGCTGTAATTATTGCGTGGATTATTACTGGTTTTGGAATATATTTCATTGCAAATTCTTTTAGAATATTGTCGGCGGCAAAACCAAATTTGACCGCCGGCATTTATATGTACAGTCGCGATGGATTTGGCAACTATGCTGGCTTCACAATAGCTTGGGGTTACTGGCTATGTCAAATTTTCGGCAATGTTGGATATGCTGTCATTACAATGGACGCTCTAAACTATTTCTTCCCAGGAGTTTTTGCCGGAGGAAACAATCTATGGTCTATCGTTGGAGGCTCTGTACTTATTTGGGTATTCAACTTCACTGTACTTGGTGGAATAAAACAAGCTTCATCGGTAAATACAATAGCAACTATTTGCAAAATTTTACCTTTAGTAATTTTCATTATAGTAATGTTATGCGTCTTTAATTGGGACAAATTTACATTTGACTTTTGGGGTCATTCAACTGATTTAGGTGAAAAAAATTTGGGTTCATTAACATCGCAAATAAAAAGCACAATGTTAGTTACTTTGTGGGCTTTCATAGGTATTGAAGGTGCGGTTGTCCTTTCAGGAAGAGCAAAATCGCCTAAAGATGTAGGCAAAGCTACTATATTAGGATTTGCAGGTGGACTTGTTGTTTTTGTTTTACTTTCAATTTTACCATTTGGATTTATGCACCAATCGGAATTATCAGCTGTTGCTAATCCATCGACTGCTGGAATTCTACAAAAGGCCGTCGGCAACTGGGGAAGTGTTCTTATGAATGTAGGCTTGATTATTGCCATATTGGCAAGTTGGCTTGCTTGGACTATGATTACTGCAGAAATTCCATATGCGGCAGCAAAAGACGGAACTTTCCCAAAAATATTTAGTCGCGAAAACTCAAATGGTTCGCCTTCTGTATCGCTTTGGATAACCAGTATTCTTATGCAATTAGCAATGCTTATGGTTTATTTCTCGAACAATGCCTGGAATACAATGTTGAGCATTACGGGTGTTATGGTTCTACCTCCATATCTTGCAAGTACAGCTTACTTATGGAAAATATCGGCAGATAAAAAACTTTTTGCCGAAAACAAAACATTGGGAATAACTGCAAAATCTGCACTAATTTCAGCTGTATTTGGTTCGGGATTTGCTTTATGGTTAATTTATGCAGCAGGATTAAAATACTTACTCGTTGCAATCATATTTATAGCTCTAGGAATACCAATTTACATTTGGGCTAGAAAAGAACGCAACCAAAAAGTGTTTACGTTTAAAGAAGGTGTTTCTGCTCTCTGTATAAGTGCAATAGCAGTAATGGCATTAGTGATGTTATCAGAAGGAAAACTAAATCTCAATACATCTACATCTGATACAAGTACTACACAATCTTCCACATCTAATGATATTAAAATAATAAAAAAACAAAAAGCTAAAGATGCTCCTATAACCAAACGTCATGGAGAAAATGTACTAATAATTGAAGAAGAAGATTTATTTATCCAACAATAAAGGATCATTATATGAATACAAAAAAAATATTATTAACTACAATACTATGTGCAAGTGCAATTACAACATTTGCACAACAAGAAGAGATTATAGAATGTCAGTGCATAATTTGTACAGATGTTTTAAATACTCCAGTTCAAACCTCGCAATCAAAAAAACAAATACATGATAATAAATGTCAACAACAATGCCAAACATACAATTTGCCATATGGTAATTTTGGCTTAGACTGCATTTCAATTCACATAAATGCTCTAAAACAAAAGGTTGCAAACGACACTGGTATATCGCCATTTTTCAACTACTATGCCGATGCGTTTACAAATGTTGAAGGTGGTCGCAGACATGGTGCTAATTACACGCATCTTATGGAATATGGTATAAACGTTGATATGAACAAAATAGCTGGTGTAAAAGGCGGAAGCTTTACAATTTCAGGCGCATACAATGCTGGTAAAGACTTATCAGGACAAATAGGAAACTTCTACACAATATCAGAATCTTCGGTAACTGACGGCGGAATGTTCTATGAAATGTACTACTCGCAAAACATTCAATTACCATGGGATGATACAATCAACGTATCACTAGGCAGAATGAGTATGTCTAATACATTTGCAACGTTACCTGTATTTGGATACCTAAGCAGTGGTAGTATTGATTCTACTCCAGAAAGTATATTCTATGCATCACCATATACTTCTTCAACGATAGCTACATGGGGAATTGCAGTGGAATATCAAACATCTAACAACATTTCGTTTGCATATGGATTATACCAAGTTGTAAGCAATCAACAATCATCTAACTGGGATGGATTAGACTGGGGTATAAACGGAAATGATGGCTATATGATGATGGCTCAAATCCAGTGGTCGCCAACATTATGCGGTAACTTACAAGGAACTTATCAGTTTGGCGGATACTTCTTTGACGGCTTTGGTATGACTGAACTTGCAAACCCAAATTCTTTACGCGAAAATGGATATGGATTTTATCTACAAGCTCAACAAATGATATGGGTAGATAAGACAAATCCAAATAAGAATATAACGGTATGGGCTGGGACTCAATATGCTCCAATTGAAACTATAAGTCCTATTCACTGGCAAGTTTATGCTGGAATTCAATTTCAAGGATTTGTCCCCCACAGAGAAAACGATTCTGTATTCTTATCGTGGACAACAGGATTTTTCAGCGACGACTACAACAATGGAAATTCTACCGATGAAACCATTTTTGAGGTAAATTATCTTTGGCAAGTCAACAAAAACATATCAATACAACCAACAATGCAATATGTTTTAAATCCTAATGGAGATTCTAGAATTAACGATGCAGTTGTATTAGGCGGACAATTAGTTGTATCATTCTAAAAAATTGAATTGACTAGACTGTATCATTTTAAAAACTTAAAGATGTTCGAGTCGCATGGCTCGAACATCAATTTTTAACTTGTTTGATATAATCGTGAAAAAAATAAAATGTCTAATTACTGCAGGTGCAACACGCGAACATTTTGACCCTGTCCGCTTTATAAGCAATCCATCAACAGGTAAAATGGGTTGGCACATAGCAAAAGCTGCTAAAGAAATTGGCTGGCAAACTACATTAGTTATGGGAGCTTCGCCATTACCAAATATCGACGGAATTGAAACTATAAAAGTTGTCTCGGCTCAAGATATGCTTGAGGCTTGTAAAAACAAATTTGACGATTGCGATATTCTTATTATGTCGGCAGCGGTAAGTGATGTACGTCCAAAAAAGAAAGCTACAAACAAAGTAAAAAAAGATGCAATCGATTTAAATCCAGAATTGGAACGCACTCCAGATATATTACTTACGCTATC
>JAGAOA010000147.1 GCA_017623955.1 Opitutales bacterium | reverse complement strand
GGGCGGAGTTATCTTAGAAATGAAAGAGGAATTTCCATTTGAAATTACTCAGGGATGTTTGATGTTTGTCGGCAAAAAAGACTGCATAAGTACAATTCAAAAACGAGATAACTACTATATTTATCGCTCAATGTTAGAATTTAATCCACAACGCAATGCTATTGAGTACAATGTTGCAGATGTTTGGGGAAACGATTTCGGGGCTTTTCGTGCAGACTCTATGGGCGGTCGCAAGTTCAAACTGTATAATACAAGGGCAAATTTCCAAAAAGGAAACATAGTCGTCTTTAGCTTGGGTGCTAGGTATCATTCTATGTTTGCAATTGATGAATGCAAAGATGTAGCATACGAAAATATTACGGTTCATGACGCATACGGAATGGGTATTATTTGTCAAAACACTCGCAATATAGTTGTTGATAACTGCAAGTTTACTCCAGCTAAAGATCGCGTTGTTAGTTGTGCTGCCGATGCAACTCACTTTGTAAATTGTGAAGGCAAGATTGTTCTGAAAAATTCATTATTCGAAAATCAGATGGACGACGCTACAAATATTCACGGTATATATGAGCGTGTAGCAAAAATTGAATCAGCAGATACATTTGTGTCTGAACTTGTACATCGCCAGCAATATGGCTTTGAAACTTTTGTAGAGGGTGATGAAATTGAATTCGTTGATAGACACTCAATGATTACAAAAGTTCATGCTAAGATAAAAACTATTGAAGTTATAAATAAACAGTTTAAAAGGATTGTGCTATCTGCACCAATTCCACAAGGTGTAGAAAAATTAGATGCTATTGCGAAAGTCCGAGATTATCCCGAAGTAATTATCAAAAATAATATAATACGCAATAATCGTGCCAGAGGTATGTTGTTGAATTGTCGCGGGAAGACGATTGTTGAAAATAATCTATTTTCTACATCTGGGTCGGCTCTATATTTTGAAGGTGATGCATCAAATTGGTTTGAACAAGGCGGTGTAAGAGATTGTTTAATACGCAACAATACATTTGAAAATTGTAATTACGCAAAAGGTTGGGGGAATGCTGTTATTGAAGTTGCTGCAGGAATAACTAAAAATCGAGAAACAAGTAGATATAATCGCAACATAACAATAGAAGGTAATACTTTTAAGATGTATGATGAAACTTCGTTACTAAAGATATTTTGTGTAGATAATTTAAAGTGGCAAAACAACAAGATTGAAAAAACTAATGCGTATCCACCAAAACGCAAATTACCTCCATTTATTACTGAGCACTGCTCCAATATTTACATAGAAATCCCGTGAGGTGCTTGTTTTGTTCTATGGGCACAGGCGGTAATTACTTTGTGATGTTTCTTTGTTAATTTAATCGACAAAAAGAGCTTTTCTTGTGAAAAGCTCTTATGGTATTTAAATTATAATTAGTTAAAGGCTTATTGCGTCTGTTATTTTAATATTTGCAAGGTACAAACTTGCTTGTGTTGAGATAGTCAAAGCTCTTTTTAACACTCACTTTTGGTTCAAAATTGTAGCGTTCAACTTCAACTACAATACCCTCAATCGATTTTGGCAAATTGTTGAAAATTGCATCGAAGCCAACCATGCCACTCTGTCCAAGTTCTTTGTGATCTTTTATGTGCAATAGCTTGAAACGTGTTGGATACTTTTTAAAATATTCAACAGGACTTTGTTGACCACGAACAACCCAATAAACGTCCATTTCAAAGAATACAAGTTCAGGATCTGTATTGTTGAGGAGATAGTCAAAGATTACATTTTTGTTGATGTCTTTAAATTCATGTGCGTGATTGTGGTATCCGAATTTCAAGCCTGCAGCCTTTGCAAGTTTGCCGATTGCGTTAAAGTATTTTGCATAGGCTTTGAGTTCTTCCATAGTAGTAAATTTTTCGTATGGATCGATGACGTATGTCATGCCAGCACGTTTATGGGCGTCAATTGCAACTTTCCACCATTCTAGAGATTTTGAGAAGTCGCCAGAGGCTATTTCTTCTTTAGAGAGTGATTTTCTTGCATGCGAGCTGAGAACTTTCAAGCCAGCATCTTCTACTGCTTTTTTAAATTCTTCTGGAGTTTTTCCATAAAATTTACCGTCTTTGTAACCTGCAGCTTCAATAGTTGTAAAGCCCATTTTGCCAACTGCTTTAATTGTAGAATCAAAGTCTTTCTTGAAGTCTGCGCGCAATGAGTACAACTGCAACGAGATTTCTTTTTTTGCAGAACAGCATTTCTTTTCTGCTTGAATTGATGAGCATGCAACGAACATCGAAGCTACTA
The DNA here is from genome assembly GCA_017623955.1 of Opitutales bacterium. Next base: position 1,769 of record JAGAOA010000147.1, on the reverse strand, counting down.
AGATTGATAATAATAATTTTGCTTTCATATTTTTCTTGTCTTTAGTTTTATAAATTATCCCCTTTAAAATAGGTAGTTATGTTCTATTGTAACTGTTAAATATTGCAAGATTTTTTTGTTTCTTACTAGAATCGACTCGCATTACAAAAAACTTGCTTCTTTTGCTTAGAAATAGTATCAGAGTTCATAGCTAAATTAAATTAACGTAAACAGGAATTATAAAAATATGAAGAAATTTACATCATTTATAGTAGCGATATTTATGACGATATCGGCGTGGGCTCAATTGAATTTTATAGGTAATACTGATAAAGATGCACTTTCGTATAAATGCGGAGAAAATATAAATTTTACAATACAACTTTTTGATGGGGATAAGGTCAAAGAAGGTGTTCCGCTAAAATGGATAATAACATCAGATGATGGTAGTCCTGAACGTTCGGGGAATGTCATTTCTGGTAAAGAACCTCTAAAGCTTACTGCCAAAAGCGATAAACCTGGATTCGTTCGTGTCCGCGTGTTCCATTTAGATGAAAATGGCAAAATAAAAGGTGGTAAAAAATGGAACAAAAAGGCCTTTCAAGGTGGAGCTGGTGTATGTGTAGATAAAATAAAAAACGCAACGGCAGAACCATCAGATTTTGATGCGTTTTGGTTGCGTCAGTTAAAGGCGTAAGCTGATGTTCCAGCAAGATGCGAAATGAAAAAGAATGAAAAACTTTCGGCTAAGTATAAAAAACATAATGTTTACGAGCTTACAGTTAATTGCTTAGGCAAGCCAGCAAAGGCGTGGTTGAGTATTCCAAAAAATAGTGATAAAAAAACATTGCCAATAGATATATCTTTGTATGGGTATGGAGTTGGACGTGAATTGCCCCATATTGTTGACAATGCAATCGGGTTACGCGTCGCACGTCATAGTTGCGAACTAATGCGTGAAGGCAAATACTATGATGCTCTGAAAAAAGGCGAGTTGAAAGGCTTCGGATTATCTGCAAGGATAAATGAAAATCCTGAAAATTGTTATTTCAAATTTATGGTTTTACGTGACTATCGCACTCTTTATTGGGTAAAGAAAAATGTGGTTGAGTGGAATGGCAAAGATATTACTGTTCGTGGTGGTAGTATGGGAGGTTTTCGTTCTATCTTCTTGAGCTATCTCGATAAAGATAGAACACTATGCCTACCACATGTTCCTTGGATGACCGATTTGTGGGCTAGTGATAACAATACAACGCGTCAGGCATGCGAATCCAAACCTAAATGGACTCCATCAATACGCTATTTCGATTCTACTTTTGCAATCAAGCGTGTAAAATGTCCAGTGTTCATTACGGCTTGGTTGGGCGACTATGTTTGTCCGCCAGCTGGAATTATGGTTTTATACAATAACTCTAAAACAAAAACTTCGATTGATTTTGGACAAAATGGTATTCATAGCGGGGCAAACGAATTTTCAAAAAATTGTAGTCATTCGGTGTTAAAGAAAAACTAATTAAATATAGGGATTTTTCGCTATTTTGGGGCTTGTGTTTTTCGCAAGCCCTTTATTTATGAACGTCCCCCCGAAAAGTGAAAATAACTGTCTCTATTATAGCGGTTTGTAGAGAGACTTTTCAGAAATTGTTTGACATTGTTTGAGTCAATTTAGAGACTTGTTAATGACTGATTTGCAAGGGGTAGAAGTATACTCTACGCAATTGAGGGGAAACAAGTGAAATTCTTGTGCAGACCCGCTGCTGTAAGTCCAAAAAATGTTTGTTTTTTAT
>JAGAOA010000146.1 GCA_017623955.1 Opitutales bacterium | reverse complement strand
GGTAAAATTTTGGTGCCATTTGCAGTAGAGTCGTCTCTTTCGGGCGTTGGCAGAGTTCTCACAAAAGACCAAAATCTTTGGTACGAACGCACTTTCGATATTCCACAAGATTGGGCTGGCAAGAATGTAAAACTCAACTTTGGTGCAGTAGATTGGCAGTGCGAAGTTTGGGTAAACAATATGAAAGTTGGTACTCATACAGGTGGATACACACCATTTAGCTTCGATATTACAAATGCACTCAAAGACGGAACTAACACTTTGAAAGTGAAAGTTTGGGACCCAACAGATACTCGTGGAATCGCTATCAATCCGCGTGGGAAACAGACTATGAAACCTTACGGTTGCTTCTACACTGCAGTTAGTGGTATTTGGCAGACAGTTTGGCTTGAACCAACAAACAAAATTTCAATTAATCGTGTAAAAACAACACCAAACTTAGACGCATCTAAATTTGATGTTGAAGTATGCTCTTGCCCAATGACCACTTTCGAGGTAGACATTATAGACAATGGCAAAGTTGTTGCAACAGGGAAAGCAAAAACTGGTCAAAAAGCTGAAATTTATGTAAAAAATCCTAAACTTTGGTCGCCAGAATCGCCATTCCTTTATGATATGAAAGTTCGCCTCATTGCCGATGGCAAAGTTGTTGATGAAGTCGATAGTTACACAGCCATGAGAAAAATCGGCAAGAAAATCCAACTCGGTAAAGACTTTAAACGTGAAAAACAAGTAATGACACTCAACAATAAGCCAGTGTATCATTTTGGACCTCTCGACCAAGGTTGGTGGCCAGACGGCTTGTACACTGCCCCATCAGACGAAGCCCTCAAATACGATATAGTAAAAACAAAAGAATGGGGCTTTAATATGATTAGAAAACATATAAAAGTTGAACCTGCACGCTGGTATTATCATTGCGATAAAATTGGTATCTTGGTATGGCAAGATATGCCTTGCGGTAGCGACCTCGACATACATCGCAAGTGGACTCCTGGTCACTACATTGCTCAAGAGCCGGAAGGTATGAGTGCAAAAGCATATAAAAATTATATGAAGGAACTTAAGGAAATGGTCGATATGCTTTGGTCGTCGCCATCGGTTGTAGTTTGGGTTCCATTCAATGAAGCTTGGGGACAACACAATACAGTTGAAACAATTACATGGTTGAAAGAATACGATCCAACACGCCTAATCAATCCAGCAAGTGGTGGTAATTATGTAGTAAGCGAAGTTGGCGATATTCTCGATGTTCATAGCTATCCACATCCACGAATGCTAATGTTGGAATGTACAAAAGTAAATTCAATCGGCGAATACGGTGGCTTGGGCTACGTTGTTGAAGGACATACATGGGCAAACCGCAAAACTTGGGGATACCAAAGCTTTAAGACAAAAGAAGAACTTTTGAATAAGTATTGCGAATTTATCGATATGCTTGTCGATATGACCCCATACGGCGTAACAGCGGCAGTCTATACACAAACAACCGACGTTGAAAACGAAACGAATGGTATAATGACCTACGACCGTAAAGTGATTAAGTTCGACGAACAAAAGTTCCGCCAAGCCAACCAAAAACTAATCAACTCTGTAAAGTAAATACACAGCAAGTTAACTAAAAACAAAAAATGGGACAACATCTGTTAAATGTTGTCCCAAAATACTGACAACGCTTTTCAAGCACTTCAATTTGATAGTCCGCAAGAACTACCGTTAGTCTCAGATATATGGAGAATGGAGAATTGCCAAAAACAATGCCTCCATCAGTATGTACCATATAAAAAAACGCCATTGCTACCGGTTTAAAGTTGGTTCGCAATGGCGTTTTGATTTTGAATTTTAGGCTCGGACAAAAGTGAATTGCACTAGCAACCACTTCCGATGAACTTCATTTAAAAGATTTATTTTCTTGCTCGACGACGCATAAAGGCAAAAGCAATCGCCATTGCCCCGAGTATACATGCCCATTGAGCCGGCTCTGGAACGACTACATATATACCGCCATCGACAGCGCTCAAGCTATATTCCAAATCTTTTCCGTCTTTATCCAACCATTTAATATTGTCAATCTGTTCTGCAGTCATTCCGGAAATAAACAAAGACTCATTGTCAGTATTACCGATTACTTTTATTGAAAAATCGCCCTCTGAGAAATCAGTAGTGTAAGATACTGAGCCATCTACATCAATAAATTTGAATGCTTCTACTTTCAATGATGTGTTTTCTGCAAAATTTAATGTCAAAACAGAATCTTTGTAAATATTAAAACCACCAATATCTGTATCTGATACAACATTAAAAGTTACATTAGCTCCCGAAACGCAAGTATCTGTTATATACGCTGCAACCGGTCTATTCGGATTTTTCGTATCAGGATTGTCAGTCACCACTGCTTGAGTAACAAGAATGTTTGCAATACTCAAGTAAGATTTTTTAGTCGATGTTGCTCCTGCGATTTGTAATTCAGAATCTTTATTAAGAGTAATAGTTGCACCATCAGAGAAATAAACATTCTTGGTCGTTTTTAAGGTCCCTGAATTTACAAAAGCGCCCTTAATCGAGTTTACTGATTCGTCTTCGTCTGTGCTGTTTTGGTTAATTTCACCACCTACACCGATTGTTACATCGTTCAACAATAATCCGAAATATCTATAAACCGTTGTTCCTGATGTATCTGTAGCCTGATAGGTTGATGAATTTAAACCATTTACATTAACAATCCCATCGACTATTAATGTTTGGCTGTAACTTGTTAAATTTCCACTTGAAGCAGATCGCAAGCCTTTTTCCAATGTCATGGTATGGAACTTAGAAATGGTAGCTTTTGCATTCACACCCCATATAGACAAGGCGCCT
>JAGAOA010000145.1 GCA_017623955.1 Opitutales bacterium | reverse complement strand
CAAACCAACATTCTTAACTGCAGCTATAACACCAGCAGCAATAACATCGCAACGCATAATACCACCAAAGATGTTTACCAAGATACCCTTCACATTTTTATCTTTCAAAAGAATATTGAAAGCTTGAGTAATTGCTTCTTCATTTGCACCACCACCTACATCAAGGAAGTTTGCTGGATTACCTCCAAAGTGTTTGATGATATCCATTGTCGACATCGCCAAACCAGCACCATTGACCATACATGCAATGTTACCATCTAAGGCAATATAATTCAAACCATACTTACCTGCTTCGATTTCTTTTGGATCTTCTTCGTGTTCATCACGCAATGCTTCTAATTCTGGATGGCGGAAAAGTGCGTTATCATCGAACGATACTTTTGCATCAAGAGCAACTATATTACCTTCTTCTGTAAGAATGAGTGGGTTGATTTCAACCATTGAGCAATCTTTTTGGATAAAAAGCTTATACAAGCCTGAGAAGATAGCCTTAAATTGTTTCATCATTTCTTTGTCGCCAAAGCCGAAGAAGAATGCCAACTTGCGAATTTGGAAAGCCTGCAAACCAATATCTGGATCAATTATCATTTTCATAATTTGATCTGGAGTTTCTTCGGCAACTTTTTCGATGTCCATACCACCTGCAACTGATGCAACCACTGCAACCTTGCTAGATGTTCTATCCATGAGAATTGACAAATAAAACTCTTTTTTGATATTCATTGCTTCTGCAAAGAAAATAGTACCAACAACGCGACCAGCTGCACCTGTCTGCTTTGTAACAATAGTATTACCTAACATTCTCTTTGCTGTAACTGCGGCTTCTTCGCGTTTTACAAATTTTACGCCACCTTTGAAACCATCGACGAACTCGCCCTTACCGCGACCGCCTGCGTGAATTTGTGATTTTACAACAACATAATCGCCCTTAATTGCAGCAATTGCGTTGTCGAATTCTGCTTCGGATTTTACAGCAACGCCATCTTGAACTGGCACGCCGTATTCCTTAAACAGTTGTTTTGCCTGATATTCGTGAATATTCATAATTTGTTCTTTTAATTAGTTAAATACAAATAAAAAAAATAAATATCGGCGCAGCACGAAAAACGTTTGTCCGCATTGGCTGTGTCAGATTTTATTATATAGTTAGATTGTTATGCTGATTTACTCTAAAATCAAGACTTTTTTTAGAAAAATTTTTCTTGCTCAAACGTTTGAGACCTAACAAAAATAAAACAAACTATTTTACTTGTTTACACACAATAAAATTGCTAGGAATTTACAGTAGTTTACTTATTGTTTGAACAAACGTATTATCTTGAAAACTATTTTTTGTTAAGAATGCATTTGCACCCACCTGTAAACTACGTTGTTCATCTTCATATCTATCCTTATACGAAACTATAACTATCGGTAAAGATGGATAAAGTTTTCTGATTTTTTCAGTCAATTCAAAACCACTCATTCGAGGCATATCTATATCAGACACAACTAAGTCATACTGTGTTAGACGCACTAAATTCCAACCATCGACCCCATCAACTGCTGTATCTACGCTGTAACCATTATTCTCTAGAATTTTTCGTTCAACTTCGCGTACGGTAGTAGAATCGTCAACAACTAGAATTTTAGCTGAATGAGTATTTTCAGTTGCAACTGTATTATTGTCAGAATCAACGTATTTCTTAGAATACAAACGCGATGCGTAAATGAGAATAACATCAATATCAAAAATCAATATTGGCAAACCATCGGTATTCAATGCGGCAGCCGACACACACGCTATTTTCCCAAAAAAAGTGTTTAATGAACGCACAACAAGTTCGGCTTCTGATGGAATATCATCTACAACAAATCCCCAAAATTTACCTCTGCCAGCAATTATAACAACATAAATATTTTCGCTGTTATTTATCGACAAATCAAACCCTAGTACTCGCGAAGTATCTACTAAATTTATACGTTTTTTATCTAATTGAAAGTAGAGTCCACGTTCATCATTTTCTACATTTTTACGTGAAATCATCACCGTTCTAAGCACACTCGACAAAGCAAAAGCATAAGGTTGAGAATTGACACTAACTACTAGCGATTTTAACACAGAACGCGTAATTGGCAACTTCAGTATAAGTGTACAGCCCTTGCCCTTTTCTGAAGTCATACTT
>JAGAOA010000144.1 GCA_017623955.1 Opitutales bacterium | reverse complement strand
GGCAAGACGCGAAAAGAAGTCTCGCTCTTGCTCGGAGTCGGATATGGGTTCGTTCAAAATGTCTATGCTAAATACTACAATCGCTCACTCTCGCCAGTGAGCGATTTTGTTTTTGATAGAACGTTCGGGATAGAACTTGAAATAGTCCATAGCAATAAAACAAAACTGCGAAAAGCTATTATTAGCAGAGGTATTGCATGTTCGATTGAAGGTTATAACCACATAACAAGACGCCACTGGAAGATTGTAACAGACGCCAGCGTTCACGGAGGCTACGAACTTGTAAGCCCAGTTTTGAAAGGTGCAGAAGGTTTAAACGAAGTTAAACTTGTTTGTGAGGCTCTTGAAGAAGTCGGAGCAATAATCAATAAGACTTGTGGCTTCCATGCTCATTTTGGCACAGACGATTTCAAGGATACAATAAAAGTTTGGCGAAACCTCTACATCAATTACGCTACGCTTGAAAGCGATATAGATGCTTTCATGCCTCCGAGTCGTAGAAACAATATCTATTGCAAAACATTGAAAGTGAGCAACTGGAAAGAAAAGATGCAATCAGCTCAAACGCTGGTTGACCTCGAAAGAGCAATTACTGGACGCAATCGATATTTTAAGCTCAACAGCCAAAGCTACTGGCGACACGGCACAGTTGAATTTCGTCAACATAGCGGAACGATTGAGTTTGAGAAAATTAAGAATTGGCTAATGTTTTGTGCAAGATTGATTGAATTATCAAAGAAAGAAAAGCTTACTTTTAGTGGCGATCGTGCCTTGGCAAAATTACTCGATAACGAGCTTGCAAATTTCTATAAACAACGTAAACAAAAATTCGAAAGGATATAATAATTATGGCAAAATATGAACTTCGCGGAGGTGGTATTATTTCGGGCGAAACAGCCCGAGAAGTGCTCGAGGCAATAAGAGCGTCGTCTTTCAATCCAAAAAGCGACCTTGGGGCATTTTTGAGCGATGTCGCAAAACGATGTAAAGAGTATGACGGCTCTGTGATCAGAACCGACACCTACGAGCACTCGCTCGAAGATTTAATAGCGTGCAGTTTTTTGACACTTTTGAAATAGTGTTGAAAGACATTTTCAAAGGGCTTGCAAGATATTTGCAGGCTCTTTTTTTTGTCTAAAATTTGATGCCGTCAGACATGGTCGACCATCAAATTTTTTTAAGAAATTGTTTCCAAATCTTACTTCATTTCGGGATAATTGGCGATAAAATTTCCAACATCAAAAATCGCCCGAAAAAAATCAGAACCGAGCCACAACCCTTGATTTTATCCCGATATATCCCATTTACTCCCCGAAAATCCCGTTCCAAATCTATCTTTCAAACATCAATATTACCAAACGTAGTTCAAGCTAACTAAATAAAAAAGGCGTTCAATCGAACGCCTTTAGCCTTAGTTAAATTATAAATTCAAGAAAGATTTGTCGTATTCATATAGAGTGTACAAATACTTGTTCATTTCTGGAGCATTTGTAAACGACATCTTTTCTGCATTATATTCAAGAGGTTTACCAGCTTGCATTGCACACATATTTAGCAGTGAAATTTCAGTAAGAGGTGCTGCATAACCGAAGTTTGCTGGCGATTGTTCGTCACCACCTGCCAATATTGCATCAATCCATTCAGCCCATGGATTATCTGGATACTTCGAGCGAGGCAACGTTTTCTTAGGTAATTTACCAGCTTTCATCATATCTCTATGATGTGATAAAGGCATAAGTCTAGCATTGCCACCGTAAGTATCTAGGAATACAGTTTCCTTTGTGCCGACGATTAGAGTACCATTCATCAAACGTGGATCGTGGAGGAATTCATGTGCTACGCGTTTTACTTCAGTAGGTTTATTCAAACCTGGAGCGCCGTCATACCAGTGAATGCGAATTACGCCATCTTTACCACGTGGATTTTTGAACCATTGATGCGATGTACTCTTTGATGGCCAATAAAAATCATTCATACCTTCTTGAGTACTTTCAATTTTGTATGGAGCATCTAATTCCATGCTTGAGTATGCTGCATCCATAACGTGAACAGCCATATCACCGCTTGCACCTGTACCGAAATTACGCAATCCACGCCAGTTGAAAGGCAACAATTTTTTGAAGTATTGTGTTTTAGGGGCAACACCTAGCCATAAGTCGTATTTCAAACTTGATGGAATTGGGTCTGCGGCAGGAAGAGGAATATTTCCTTGAGGCCAAATTGGGCGGTCAGTCCAACTGTAAACGTCTTCAATTTCTCCGAGAACACCTGAATCAACCAATTCTTTGGCAGCTCTCCAGCCGTCTTTTGTATGACCTTGATTTCCCATTTGAGTTTTTACGCCATACTTCTTAGCCATTTTTGCCATTTGACGAGTTTCCCAAACAGTGCGTGCTAATGGTTTTTCGCAATATACGTGTTTGCCCATCTTCATAGCCCAAGCTGAAATAGGGAAGTGCATGTGGTCAGGCGTTGCTACAACAACCGCATCAATATCTTTATCCATTTCATCGAGCATTTTGCGGAAGTCGTAATATCTTTTAACATTTGGAAATTCTGCAAATATTTTTGCAGCTCTCTCGTCATCAACATCACAAAGTGCTACGAGTTGAGCTTTAGGATTTTTTGCAAGAGCTCGAACTGATGCACTCCCTCGACCACCTGCACCTATTACAGCTACGTTTACTTTTCCATTTGCTCTAGCAGTTTTCACTGTCGCACATGATGGTAGAATCATAAAAGCACTAGCCAATGCTGCACCTTTAACGAAGTTTCTTCTGTCAATTTTTTTCATTTTAATTTTCTGTTTTATGTTTGTAGTTTAGTTGTTTTTCAAATAGTCTGCACACTCTTTAATAAGTGGTATATTTTTGCCCCAGTCGTCTTCATATTCAATAACTAGATAACCGTCAAATCCTTGTTTGTCTAGTTCTCTTAATACGTTTGGTATATCTACAAATCCTTTAGCTAGCACGCAAGCTTTACTTCTGATATTTCCATAAGCGTCTTCATCTTTGATATGAATCGAGCCTATTTTACCATTCAGTTGTTTTATTGTATCTACCGCACTTATGTTTGAACGTACTAAGTGTCCAACATCAGGGTTTGCGAGAATTCGATTATAAGGAGCCGTGTATTTGTTTACTACATAAGCGTCGTAATACTGGTTTGGAGCATCTAAGTAGTGATGATGTAAACACATGTACATATCGTACTTTTCACAGTATTTTTGCCATACAGGGAACATTATGACCCTAGCTTCAGTAATTACCTTGTTCGCGCCTAGTTCCTTTGCGAACACACAAAGTTGTTCAACCTGTTTTTCGTTGTTAG
>JAGAOA010000143.1 GCA_017623955.1 Opitutales bacterium | reverse complement strand
TGGTAGGACACTACTGGTTGCGTAATGCTCAGTTAGCGCCAACTGCAGAAATAAAGGCAGAAATTTCTGATACTGTTGCAAAAATAAAAGATTTTGCTAAGAAAATACATGACGGCGAAATCAAAGGTGCTGATGGTGCTTTTGAAAATGTTTTATGCATAGGAATTGGCGGTTCGGCTCTTGGTCCTCAATTTGTGAGTGAGGCTTTAGCAAGTCCAAAAACTGATAAAATGTCTGTGTACTTCCTCGACAATACTGATCCAGATGGTTATGATGTAGTTTTCGATAAGCTTGAAGGTAAACTTGGTAAGACATTGGCTGTTATTGCATCAAAATCTGGTGGAACTCCTGAACCTCGCAACGCTATGATGGAAGCGATTGCTCGTTATGAAGCTGATGGCTTGGATTTTGCAAAACATGCAGTCGTAACAACTGGTGCGGGCAGTAAACTATACAATTTTGCAAAGGAAAAAGGTTATTTAGAATTCTTCCCAATGTGGGATTGGGTTGGCGGTAGAACAAGCGAATTTGCCGCAGTAGGTTTGTTGCCAGCCGCATTGCAGGGTATTGACATCGACTCTATGCTCGCAGGTGCTGGCGCTATGGATAGTGCTACCCGCGTAGCAGATATGATGAAAAATCCAGCTGCATTGTTGGCTTTAATGTGGTACAAGTGTACTGGTGGTAAAGGTTTGAAAGATATGGTAATTTTACCATACAAGGATAGATTATTGTTGTTGTCGCGTTATTTGCAACAGTTGATTATGGAATCGTTAGGCAAGGAATTAGACTTAGACGGCAACAAAGTAGAACAGGGCGTTTCTGTTTATGGCAACAAAGGCTCAACTGACCAACACGCATACGTTCAACAGTTGCGTGACGGTATTAATAATTTCTTTGTAACATTTATTGAAGTGTTGTCTGACCGCAATGGTGTAAGTCCAGAAGTCGCTGAAGGCGAAACATCGGGAGATTATTTACAGGCTTTCTTATTAGGTACTCGCGAAGCATTATCGGCAAAGGGAAGAGAAAGCATTACAATAACTGTTAAAGATTGTTCGCCTGCAACAGTCGGTATGTTGATTGCTCTATACGACAGAACTGTTGGTTTATATGCTTCGTTAATCAACATTAATGCATATCATCAACCAGGTGTAGAAGCAGGCAAAAAAGCTGCAAGCAAAATACTTCAAGTAAAAGCTGATATCTTAAAATTATTAGAAAATGGTAAAGAAATGTCGGCAGATGAGATTGCAAGTGAAATAAAGCTTGAAAATGAACAAGAAATAGTATTTAAACTATTATTACATCTGGAATGTAATTGTCAGTGGGGTGTAGTATCCATCGGCAATGGTTTCGATAGAAAATTTAAGAAAGTAAAATAAAATATGAAAGCGTTATCCCTAATCCTACGAGTCGTTGCTTTGTTAGCTGCTGCAGCCTGCATTTATGCATGGTTTGATATTAAAGGCAGAATTAGCGAAGCTGAAAATCAAATGCAAGCTATTAAAGGTGCAACTCTTGCAGAAAAAGCCCCAAATGCAGCCAAAATACACAAAGAAAATGAAGGTAGAAAGAAAACTATAGCTTCTTTCCAAACACGTGTAAAAGGGCTTGAAAAAGATATTAGCTCTCTCAATTCAGAACTTGAAAATGAACGTGCTAAGAATGTTTCGGCATCGGCTGACATCGTAAAACGCAATTCTGAAATTCGCAGTTTGAACTCAAAGTTAGTTTCTTTTTCAAAGCAAGTTGAAGAACGTGATGCAACTATTGACTCGCTCAAGAAGGAGCTTGTTGCAAAACAAGAGTTGCTCTCTAAACAAGACGATACAGATTCTTTGAAAGAAAAAATCGCAAATCTTGAACGCAAAATTACAGAACAAGAAGCTGAACTTAAAAAAGCTCAAGAAAAGGCAAAGATTGCTGATATGTCGGAAGTTGTAGAAGTTATCGAAACTGATGCTTCAGGCAAAAAGATAAAGAGAAAAGTTGTAAAAGTTCCTTATGTTCCTAAGGGTGATATCGCAACAATTACATCTCAATCTGGCAATATTGTTTCTATCAACAAAGGTAAAGCTGATGGGCTCAATGCTGAACAAGAAATCTTGTTGAAGAAAAATGGCATTTTAATAGCAGAAGCCTTTATTTCTAACGTTGATGAAAATTCTTCTGTATTATTACTAAATAAAAGAGCTCCATTGTTCGAATATGTAGAAGTAAATGAACAGTTCGAACTTGATACAGCAGAAGTGAAGAAAACTTCAGAAGCTAAAACTGAATAGTTACTTTTTATGAAATACATTCCTCTGGTCTTATTCTTATTTTTAGGTGTTATTTTGAGTGCATGCTCGTCCACAGAAAAACGCAAGACGTTGCCTTCTCGTCAAACAGATGGAAGCGATTTGCCATGGAATAGACCAGCCGATTGGGAAGGCGGTTTG
>JAGAOA010000142.1 GCA_017623955.1 Opitutales bacterium | reverse complement strand
AGGATAAAAATCCCAAAGCTTGTTTACGGTAATGCTAAAAACGAGGCTACCCTTGCGCATACGGTTTTCTCTGTGCTTCGTGAGGTGGACGGTTTCGGTGTGAAAAGCGTATTTATTCACGCTCCCTCAAAGCAGGGCGTTGGACTTGCTGTTTATAACAGACTTATTCGTGCTACAGGCTTCAAGGTTATACATTTGAGTAAAACCGTTATAGGTCTCACAGGTCCTACAGGCGCAGGGAAAAGCAGTCTCAGATTTGTTGCTGAAAAAAAAGGCTTTTATGTTGTGGCGGATGCTGCAGGTTGTAGAGTTTTAATATTGCGTTTTATTCCTAAATATTATCTTACAATTCCAAGTTGGGATAAATTTGTTATACCTCTGCCATTTAGCAGTGTAAAAATTGAGACTATGGAATTTGAGAATACGAAACAGATGGCAGAATTTGCAACTAAATGTGGTAAAACTCCCGAGCAAATAGTTACAGATTTTTGTAATGGAGTAATCGAAGGTAATTAAATTTTGTAATAGTATATAAAAAAGAAGGACTCGTCATATATGACGAGTCCTTCTTTTTTATATATTTTATATTAGTTGTTGCGTAGATATTTTACACACTTTTCAATTTCTGGAATATTGTTTAACCAGTTGTCTTCGTATTCAATAACAAAATAGCCCTTATAGCCTTGTCTGTCAAGTTCTGCGAGCATTCCTTTTACATCGAGGACACCTTCGCCAAATGGAGCTGGTTGATTTTTAATGTTGTTAAACTCTCTTTGGTCTTTGAAGTGAATAGAAGCAATTTTGCCATCGAGTTCTTTCAACGATTTAACAGGATCTATACCGGAACGTGACCAGTGTCCTGGGTCAGGACATACAAGAATGTTGCTGTAATCTTTTATGCATTTTTTTACCAAGCAAGTATCCCAATATTGTCTTCCAGAATTTGTTGCATGGTGATGTACGCATACAGTCAAACCATATTTTTTTGCAATCTTATCCCAAAATCTGAAAGCATATACCGAAGATTCTGTCATAATTTTTTCGCCACCCATTTCTTTTACGAATTGGCAAATTTTTTCAATTTCATCTTCCTTTTCTGGGCTAATAACACCAAAGCTTACCATTTTCAAATTAGCGTCTTTAAGGAGTTTTTTCATGAAAGCACGTTGTTCTGCATTCATGGTATAGTTTACCTTAACCTTTGGATATTTAGCACTGAGGCGTTGTCCTGGATAGCATTCAACACCATCGAGTTTTAAGTGCTTTACCTTTTCGATTGCTTCTTCAAGACTGAAGCGGTTTAGAGAATATAACTGAACTGCAACCTTGCGTGGTTGTGTAGATGTATTCTGTTTTTGAACGTTACAGCCACATACTAAAGCTGAAACTAAAGTTGCTAATACAATAAGTTTTTTCATACATTCAAGATTATCAAATTTTTTGTAATGAACTTGCAAGCATATTTTTTTCAAAAAAAGCTTTATTTCTTAGTTGAAATTTTATATCAGTAATCTTTCAACTAAAACAGAAATATAACAGGTATAAAATATGAATAGAAGAAGTTTTGCTAAAACAGCAGTTGCAACAGTACTTGGTGGCGTGGTTGCAGGAAATACATTTGGAGTATCTAAAGCAAGCGATATCGCAGAAAGCTCCGCTCCATATAAATCTAAATTTGCGCCACACTTTGGTATGTTAAAAGCCAGTATGACTAAGGCTGGTATTGATGTAAAAAAAGATTTTGTTAGCCAACTTCAGTTTTTCCACGATTGTGGTTTTCGTGCTTTAGAAGATAATGGCATGATGAAACGTCCTGTTGAAGTGCAAGAAGCTATCGCAAAGAAAATGGAACAACTCGGTTGGGAAATGGGCGTGTTCTGTGCACATACTGAATGGAAGTTGGCATCGTTTTCTGGAAATCGTTTAGATACCAAAGTTAAAAAAGTTAAGGGCGTGATTGTTCGCAATCCTAAGGAAGTTCGCGAAATGCTCGTAGCTGAAATGGAAAAAGCAATCGAAGTTGGTAAACGTGTAAATGCTAAGTGGTGTACAGTAGTTCCGGGTTTGGAAGACCCAACACTTGAACCAGAATATCAGTTTGCAAATGTTGTAGAAAACCTCAGATATATGTCTGATGTATGTGCAAAGACGGGTATTGTAATGGTTCTTGAACCGTTAAATATTTTTAATCACTGGAGCTTGTACTTAAAGCGTATTCCACAGGCATACGCAATTTGTAAGGCAGTTAATAGCCCATATTGTAAAATACTTGATGATATGTATCATCAACAGATTACAGAAGGTAATTTAATTCCTAACTTCGATGCAGCGCGTAGCGAAATTCCATACGTTCAAGTAGGCGATGTTCCAGGTAGAAAAGAACCTACTACGGGTGAAATAAATTATAAGAAAATCTTTCAACATCTTTGGGATACAGGTTATCGTGGTATAATTGGTATGGAACATGGTCAAAGCGATACGTCGATTGAAGGCGATAAGAAGCTTTTGAAAGCATATCGTTCTGTCGATGTCGCATAGTTTTCTTGTGAGATGTTTTAAACCTTAGAGTTTAGTAAACAAAGCATCGTAATACAAAAATAGGAGATAATTTTATCTCCTATTTTTTTGTAAAAATGCTAGTAATTTCTATAATTTAGTAGTTAATCGCTTTTCATTGCTTGTAGCGTTCGTACGCGAGGTAGAAAATAAGCTACAATTCCCAATAGTGGAACAAAAGCCATCATCTTGTATACAAAATCTATACCATAACTATCAGCAAAATTACCTAAAACTGCCGACATTATTCCACCGAAGCCAAATGCAAGACCGAAGAATAAACCAGAAACCATTCCAACTTTTTTTGGGAATAATTCTTGAGCATATACAAGTATAGCCGAGAACGCCGAAGACATCACAAAGGCGATTATCATACTTAAAATTATAGTCCACGTAAGATTTGTGTATGGCATAATTAAAGCAAATGGGGCAGCCCCTAAGATTGACCACCATATAACGAGTCGTCTGCCTATTTTATCTCCAATAGGACCACCCAATAGAGTTCCTAATGCATTAGCTCCCAAGAACGCAAAAAGCATAATTTGCGATGTTTCAATAGAGACGTTAAATTTATTTATAACATAAAATGTGTAGTAGTTCGATATACTTATTGTATAAGCATTTTTTGTGAACATCAAAAATATCAAAATTGCTAGTATTGAGTAAACAAGTCGCTTAGGTAATGGTTTGTTTTTTTCGTCTAGAATTTCAGAAGTTTCTTGATTGTCTTGTGTTGTATTTTTCAATTTTTTTCTGTACCAACGACAAACAGGAATTAACCCAATTATAGCAATGAATGCACATACTGAAAAAATAGCTACATTTTGTTGTCCGTAAGGAGATACAAAAATAGCCGCAAGTAAAGGTCCTAAAGCGTAACCACCACTTCCTCCCACTTGGAAGATAGACTGAGCTAGCCCCCTCTGATTAGCTGCCGACATTGAAGTCAATCTCGATGCTTCTGGATGTAGAACCGAAGATCCTATTCCAGAAAAGAATACAGCAATCATCAACATCGTAAGCGATGTAGAAACAGAAATCATTAAAACCCCCATCATAGTAAAGGCTAATCCTACAGGTAAATACCAACTTCGAGGACGTTTATCGAATAAATATCCGCATAGTGGTTGTAAAATTGAAGCCGACATTTGATACACTAGAGTTATTGCTCCAATTTCAGCAAAAGTAAGCGATAAATTCTCTTTCAATAAAGGGTAGATAGCCGAAATTACCGATTGCATAGTGTCGTTTAGACAGTGAGCTAAGCTAAGTGCAAATAAAATGCTAAATAAAGGTTTAGATGATGTAGGCGAAGTTTTCATTTTTAACCTTTCAATGTTTTCCTCATAAACAATTTTTTCAAGTCAAAAAATGAGACGAATTGAAATAAAACAATACTTTTCTGCTATGAGAACGTAGATTTTTTTATCGGTAATAATTTACAAAAATTGATTATTCCAACTTTTAGACTTCGTTGTTGATGATGTAGTAATATGTAGTAACAGTAATTTTGCCTAAAAAGGCTTGACCATATCGGCTATTTATAGTTACTTTGTTGTTTAAAATTATGAAGTATATTAGCACAAGAGGAGGTGGACAACCTCTGTCATTTTCTGCCGCAGTTGTCGAGGGCTTAGCTCCAGACGGCGGGCTTTATATCCCCGAATCATTTCCTAACATTCAAGACAAATTGAACTTGTGGCAAAATCTATCGTATGCCGAGCTTTGTTTTGAGTTTATGAAATTGTTTGCAACCGACATTGATGATATTGATTTAAAGCGAATTGCACAAGTATCTTACTCAAAATTTGACGATATCTCAATAGCTCCTTTAAAGAAGTTAGATAAAGGCTTGTATATTTTGGAGTTGTTTCATGGTCCAACATTGGCGTTTAAAGACTTTGCCTTGCAATTTTTGGGAAATCTTTACGAATATTTATTAGCAAAGTCAGGTAAGACAATTAATGTATTGGGTGCAACTAGTGGCGATACTGGTAGCGCTGCTATTAATGGACTTTTGGGAAAGAAAGGTGTTCGTATTTTCATATTGTACCCCGATGGAAGAGTCTCTCCTTTGCAAGAGCGTCAAATGGCTTGTACAGGTGCTGATAATGTTTTCCCTATTGCCATAAATGGAACTTTTGATGATGCTCAAGCTATCGTAAAAGAAATTTTTGGAGATGTATCATTTAAGAATGAGTGGAACTTGTCGGCAGTTAATTCAATCAATTTAGCTCGTATTCTAGCTCAATGTGTCTATTACATTTATGCGTGGTTGCGTCTTGATGAAACAGAACGTAACGATGTTCAATTTATTGTGCCAACAGGAAACTTTGGCAATATATTGGCTGGGTGGTTTGCTTCGAAAATGGGATTAAAGGTCGCAAATTTTAAGGTAGCAACAAATCAAAACGACATATTGTATAGACTCTTTACCACTGGTAAATACGAGGTTTCTAGTGTAACACCATCTGTTGCACCATCTATGGACATTCAAGTATCATCTAATTTTGAACGTTTCCTCTATTTTATGGAAGGCAAAAATTCTGTCAGAGTTCGTGAAATAATGGAAGAGTTTAAGCGTTCGGGCAAATGGGTTTTTGATAATTTCTCGGCGGAAGATTTTTCTGCATCGCGTATGGATGATAACGAAATTGCTGAAAAAATTACAGAAATTTATACTAAGTATGGCGAAGTTATCGATCCTCATACAGCTTGTGGCTTTGCTGATGTTTCTCATAGGGGAACAAAGATAATTCTTTCGACAGCTAGTCCGGCGAAGTTCCCAGAACTCATCGAAAAAACAATATCGTATCATCCTACGGCAGCTTCTCTTGAAAAATTATTGAGTAAGCCAATCGTAAATGAAAAAATGCCATCAAATACTCAAAGAATACGCGATTATATATCGTCAAATGGGATAAAATAAAATGAAAGAAAAAGTATTTATATACGATACCACTTTACGAGATGGAACTCAGTGCGAAGGTGTTTCAATGTCGGTGTCTGCAAAATTGCGTGTTACAGAAAAGCTAGATATATTTGGTATAGACTTTATCGAAGGAGGTTGGCCTGGGTCAAATCCTCGCGATATGGGATATTTTGAAGAAGTAAAGAAACTAAAGCTAAAACATGCCAAAATAACAGCATTTGGATCTACTCGTCGTGCAAATATCAAGGTAGAGGATGATAATCAGGTAGCGTTGTTAATTCAAGCACAGACTGAATATGTAACTATATTTGGAAAAACATGGCTTTTGCATGTAACCGATGTAATCAAAACTACGGCAGAAGAAAATTTGGCAATGATTGAAGAAACTGTTGCATACCTAGTAAAGAATGGTCGTAAAGTAATTTACGATGCTGAACATTTCTTCGATGGCTATAAAGATAATCCACAGTATGCAATAGAAACATTGAAAGCTGCCATAAAAGGTGGTGCAGAGTATGTCTGTTTGTGCGATACAAATGGTGGTACAATGACAGATGAAATGCAATCTATAACTTCTAAGGCAGTTGAAGTAGCAGGAAGTATTCCAGTAGGGGTTCATTGTCATAATGATTGCGAACTTGGTGTAGCAGTTTCATTGGCGGGTGTTCGAGCTGGAGCAAAAATGGTACAAGGTACAATCAATGGTTTGGGCGAACGCAATGGCAATGCAAATTTGTGTTCAATAATTCCCAATTTAATTTTGAAAATGGGCTTTGATGCAAATTGTGCTAATTCGTTAAAATCGCTCAGAGATTTATCGTTGTTTGTTGATGAAATGGCAAATTTAAGAAGTAATACTCGCTTGCCATATGTTGGGTCGTCTTCCTTTGCACATAAAGGAGGAGTGCATGCCGATGCTGCAAATAAAGTTAAACATAGTTATGAGCATATTGATCCCTCTCTAGTTGGAAATAAAACACGAGTGTTGGTATCAGATATGTCTGGTAGAGCGTCAGT
>JAGAOA010000141.1 GCA_017623955.1 Opitutales bacterium | reverse complement strand
TTCTCGGTGCTTGGGATAGTGATACAGAAAAGAAAATATACTCTTATCAAACTCCATTGGCAAGAGCTCTCATGGATAAGAAAGCGGGCGATACTGTTGAAACTAATATCGACAACCATATAACTCGTTGGGTAGTTGAATCATTTAAGCGTTACGTTGACTAATATATATGGTAATATAGTAAAATTTGATGATAAAGGCAGTTCTATATGAATTGCCTTTTTTTTATTTTATAGTACTTATAGAAAGTTCTGTATTTGTATGTTTTACAAATAAAAAGCTTGTAAATATAGGGTATATATGGTGATATCTCCGCTATGAATAAACAGATGTTGCAGACAGCTATAAATGTAGCACGCCTTGCTGGTGATCGTTTAAATGGTATTGCTAAGCGTAGAATAAATTCTGATGCAGGCAAAGATGTAAAACTTCAGGAAGATGTAGAAAGTGAGATGTTTATTAGAGATTTACTTGCTTCTACAAATATCCCTGTTATAGGCGAAGAACAAGGAGGAGATACCTCTATAATTGAGCGTGGAGACTTCTATTGGATTGTTGATCCAATCGATGGAACATATAATTTTTTACGTGGTATGCCAGGAGTATGCGTAAGTGTTGCATTAATGAAGGGTTGGGAACCTGTTGTAGGTGTAATTTACGATTTTACTAGAGGTGAAATTTTTGCAGGTGGAGATGGATTGCCTTTTACCATTAATGGTGTTGAAACAAAACCAATGTGGGCTGATAAAATATCGCAAGCTGTGTTGATGTGTGGTTTTCCAAGTGCTGCAAATTTAGAAGATGAAAATTTAAAAAAGTTTTTGTTTGCAGCTCAACAGTTCAAAAAAGTTAGAATGGTAGGTTCTGCTGCTCTTGCTATGGCTTGGGTTGCAGCTGGTAGAGCAGATTCATACAGCGAACACGGTTTGTATTTATGGGACGTTGCTGGTGGTATGGCATTGATGAAATCTCTATCAGCTCCATGTAAAATTCAGTCAATTCCTACAAAAGATAAACCATTGCGTGTAGCAATTCAATCAGCAGCCAAAGAGGAGTTCCTATTAGCGTAGTATGAAATCGCAAAAGTACATCTCTCATTTAGTACGTAAAATTTCTTGGGAGGAATTAGACCAAAAATATTTGCGTGCATTAATAGAAAATGCAAGAGCAGAAGATATAGAAGGTGCGGGATTGGCTGCAGTACCTACAATAGCAGCCGATATAACTACAATGTCGTTGACTCCTAAAATACAAACATCGGCGCGATTAGTTGCACGTAGAGATATGTCTGTTTGCGGTATGAAACTCATACCGATAATCATGGACGTTTATTCATCTTATGCAGAAGATGAAAATCTTGAGTTTTTCCCATTAGTTGAAGATGGCGAGCGTGTGAGAAAAGGAACAGTCTTAGGAGAATTTAAAGGATCTGCCCGCATAATGCTTCAGGCTGAGAGAATAATGTTGAATTTCTTACAACGCTTGTCGGGTGTTGCAACTGAAACATCTAAGTATGCCGATTTGTTAAAAGATTCATCTACAAAATTACTCGATACGCGCAAAACCACTCCAGGCTTACGTGTACTTGAAAAATATGCGTTTGCATGTGGCGGTGGTTATAATCATCGTATTGGTTTGTTTGATAGAGTGATGTTAAAAGATAATCATCTTTTTGCTGCACAAGCAGTAAATGGTGAGATGTTGGCAAATGCTGTGCGTACTGCAAAAGTTAAAAATTGCAATGTAGCAGTTGAGGTAGAAGTAGATTCTATCGAACAAATTCAGCCAGTTCTTGACGCAGAAGCAGATGTGATAATGCTAGATAATTTCTCGTATGAGGATATGCGTAAAGCTCTCGAAATTATAGGTGATAAAGCTTGGGTTGAAGTTTCTGGTCAGGTTACAATAGAAACTCTGCCAGAAATAGCTAAAATTGCACCTGATTTTGTTTCAAGTGCGGCTCCAGTTCATTCAAGTAAATGGATTGACATAGGTTTAGACAGTTAGTTTTTTATATTAAATTTTTTTTACAATGGAAGGTATACCACCAATTGACCCGTTTTTAGTACGTCTGAAGGCTCTCGATGAAAAAATGAGTGCTCCTGATTTCTATAATGATCAACGTTCTGCAAGTGCAATTTCGCGAGAACATCAGCAGTTGACAAAGCTAAAAGAAACTTATCAGTCTCTCGAAAATGTAATTAAACAGATTGCCGAAAATGAGCAAATAATTGCCGAAAACGCAGATCCAGAGTTTGTTGAATTGGCAAAGGAAGATTTGGCATCGCTTAAAGAAGGTGTAGAACCTCTCAAGAATGAAATCTTGAAGATGATGATTCCTACCGATCCAACTGATTCGCGTAATACCGTAGTAGAAATTCGTGCAGGTACAGGCGGTGATGAAGCTTCATTATTTGCGGCAGATTTATACAGAATGTACTGTCGTTATGCAGATAAACGTGGTTGGAAAATTGAAAATTTGAGTTCAAGTGAATCGTCAACAGGTGGGTTTAAAGAAATTTGCTTTCTGATGTCAGGCGATGACGTGTATAGATCAATGAAATATGAGTGCGGAACGCATCGTGTTCAGCGAGTACCCGTAACAGAAGCTGCAGGTAGAATTCATACATCTGCAGCAACGGTCGCTGTTTTGCCAGAAGCAGAAGAAGTCGATATTCATATAGATCCACAAGATATAGAAATTTCTATTGCTCGTGCAAGTGGTCCTGGAGGACAAGGCGTTAATACAACAGACTCAGCTGTCCAAATTCTGCATAAACCAACTGGTATGATTGTTAAATGTGCCGATGAACGTTCGCAGTTGAAGAATAAAACTAAAGCGTTGAAGGTGTTGCGTTCTCGTTTGCTTGAAATGAAACAACAAGAAGAACACGCAAAGTATGCAGCAAATCGTCGAGAACAAATTGGCAGTGGCGATCGTTCTGAGCGTATTCGTACATACAATTTTCCTCAGAGTCGTATGACAGATCATCGCATTGGTTTAACTCTTCATTCATTGCCTCAGATAATGGATGGCGAAATTGAAGAAATGATTAAGGCTCTTGAAGATGCCGATTATGCTCAGCGTATTCAAGAATTGATAAAATAAGCCAACGTGCAAAGTATACTTGAAATTCTCAATAAAACTGTTGCTTATTTTCAAAGCAAGGGAGTACCTGATGCAAAACTTGATGCTCAGTTGTTGTTAGCCCATGTATTGCAGTGTAAGCGTCTTGAATTGTTTTTGCATTTTGAAGATCCAATAGTTCCAGCAAAATTAGATGTATTTAGAGAATTGGTACGTAGACGTGCAAAACGCGAGCCACTTCAGCATATCTTGGGTGCAACCGAATTTTTTGGTATTACGTTAAATTGCGATGCACGCGCGTTAATTCCCCGTCCTGAAACAGAATATCTTTGCGAATTACTCGTTGAAAAGTATCTTTGCAAAGATGTGCAAGCAGAGTTTTCAATTCTTGAGTTAGGTGTTGGCACAGGTGCTATTTCATTAGCTTTAAAAAATTATTTTCCAAATGCTAAGGTAGTTGGTGTAGATATTAGTTCCGATGCTTTGGCGTTAGCAACAGAAAATGCAATCAAGCTCAATTTAGATGTTGAATTTTTGCAGTCTGATTGGTTTGAAAATGTATCGGGTAAGTTTGATTTAATTGTTTCAAATCCACCATATTTAAGCGATTCTGAAGTTGAATCGGCAGAGCCAGAAGTGAAAGATTTTGACCCTTTAACAGCTTTGCGTTCCGATGATAACGGAATAGCCGACTTGAGAAAAATTCTTGAAAAAGCACCAAATTATTTGAACGAAAATGGGCTTCTTGCCTGTGAATGTGGCATAAATCAGCCAAATATTTTGGCAGAAGAATTTGTAACACAATACAAAAAAATAGAGAGCGTAAACGATATGTCGCAACGCTCCCGATATGTATTTGCAAGTGTTTAAATTATATTTTAAAGTAAGGCGATAAACATTCTAAACAAGTGTCAATCTCGTCCATTTGTTGTTGAGTCATTTCAAAATTGCTGATGATAGGTTTAGGTGGAATTACTTGTTTGCCCTTTTGTAGTGCGTATTCTCTGGAAATTCTGTTTTTGAAAATTCCACGCTTCTGCCCAACATATAAGTGTGCTCCACGCAAATGAGATAACGTTCCACCTTTTGAGTAATATGTAAAATTGAATGCTAATAAAAGCTTTGCAAAGGCATCTGATAATGTACCGTCGGCATCTCCATTTTCCATACGTTTCCAAATGTAAGCAAGTAAGTCGGCATAAACTGCACGCTCTGTAACTAAACCTTCAGAGCCTATTCTACGCGATTGATACAACCATTGCCAGCCACCCCAAGCACTGTAAACGGCATGTATTATAGGTTTTGCGGCAATTTCCTTTGCCATACGAGCGTTGCATTCAATAGCGTTTCCAGTTTCTTCTTTTATGTATCCAAAAACTTTTGGATTTTGCTTTGCTAAGTCGATGAGTAAGTCGACATCTATCGACTTTATATTACAACTTAAATTAACTGTTTGTATAATTGTGGGACGTGCTGTGTGTTTTTGTAGTTCTAAGAAATCCTTTTTTACATCATTTTGAGTTTTTGTATTGTCGGCTGGTCGAGCTATTATAGCTATGTTAGTGTTTTTGTATTTGTCGGCGAGCGTTTCTACATATTTTACATACTCTACCATATCGGCGGTATCTTTGCCATTACAACCAAATGCAACGGTAGATTTTGAATTTTGCAAAGCGTGAGCGATAGCTTCCATACCTTTGAATTTTTCTTCGGTAGAAAGCAAATCAATTGCATCGTTAGATTGTGGCCAAATCATGTTGCAACCACTATCGCTAACAAACTTTGCTTCTTTTGCGAGTGTTTTATAATCTACATCGCCCGATTCTTCATAAGGGGTGGACAGAATAGGGAAGGGCCCTCGCATTTTGGGGTCGCCTTTACCGTCGGTTTTTGCAATAGCTTTTACGCCCTTAGATTTTTTGTTACCACTACTTACGCAACTACCCAACA
>JAGAOA010000140.1 GCA_017623955.1 Opitutales bacterium | reverse complement strand
GGTACATCAACAGTAAATGGTGGAACAAACGTTTCTTTCAAAGGCAATGGTGCAAACTTGATATTTACAGGTACTGTATTTGGCACAGGTTTGAATGGAGCAGTAGTAAATGGCTCGAAAGTATTTAACTTCGATTCGTTCACAGGTGCTTTCAACGGAACTATTGCAAACTTTGATGACGTAAATGTAAATGCTTCTGATGTACTTTTTAATGGTGCATTCAGCAATGTTTCAAATCTTACAATTTTTGAAAATTCTACTGTAACTATTGCAAACAGCAGTATTATAAACGGCATAAATCTTGTAAACAATGGTAAGCTTGTAATTACAGAAATCGACACAAGCTCATCTACAACTTTAAAGGGCGAAACTGAAGTTAAAGTTGATGAATCGCTTTCTATCGCAGTAAATTCAAACGAAGGCGTAACAATCAATTCAATTACAAATGTAGCAGAATCTGAAGCGTTCGTAGAAGTTGTATCGGGCAAAGATTTCGTAGCATTCGATGCTTTCGATTTTGATATCGATCTCTCTCAAGGCGAATCTGTAACATTGTCGTTCTACGTTGATAAAGAAGGTTTATCGGCAAACAACTTCGTAATTTATCACGAAGAAAATGGCGAATGGACTGTTGCTGACGATGTCTCAAACGTAAAATACGAAAACGGATATTTAGTATTCGATGTATCGCACTTCTCTGGTTATGGATACACAGCTGCAGTACCAGAGCCGGCTGAATGGGCTATGATTTTCGGCGCTATTGCACTCGGTTTTGTAGCATATCGCAGAAGAAAATAAATCCTTTAGCAAACAAAAATGGAGTCTCAAAAGAGGCTCCATTTTTTATTTTTAAAGAGTAGATTTTCTAATTAACAAATCGCCTTCTAAAAGTTTAACTTTATCGGGCTTATAATTTTCGTCTATTACCGCATTGAAACATTCTTTTGCATAAGCTTTTATTGGTTGGCGGAAAGACGTAATAGACGGAATATAATTCGATGCTTCTGGAATATCGTCAAACCCAATGATTGCAACATCTTCTGGAACTCTAATATCGTTTTCATGAAATTTTTTTATAATTCCCATTGCAATCATATCGGTTGCGCAGACTATAACTTCGGGGAGCTTTTTGTCCGATTTTATTATTTCTCTTGCGATATCACTACCACATACAAAGTCCTTATCAGCATTGGGGAACGGAAGAATTTTAAGATTGCAGTTGAAATTTTTTGCACTCTCCTTTGCACAACTACAGCGAAGTTCATGTGCGGGCAATGGTCTCATTGCAAAAGCTACATTTGTTTTTTTGAGGTCTTTTGATATGTATCTAAAGATTTTTTGCATAGCGTCGTATTCATCAACACTAATTGAAAGCTTTAAATTATCGTGTTTGCCGTGTCCAATTCTGGCAATAGGGATTTCCCCAAATGCGTTTGTCCACGATAAATCTCCATACGAACCTAGTATTATTATTCCTTCTACTGAATGTTTGTATAGTGGCAATAAATCGGCTTCATTTGGTTTTCTGTTGAGAAAACCAACTAACAATAACGAGTAATTTTTTGCATGCGACAACTCTTGCAATTCACTGATTAACAATGAGAAATATGGCGAATGAAAGTCGTATGCTACAATTCCAACTGTGTTTGATTTCTTTCCACGCAGTGCTAATGCTGCAGGCGAAGGAACATAATTCATTTCTTTTGCAACTCGTAAAATTTCTTCAATCTTGCTTGGGTGAACTCCAATCTTGTGTGCTTGGCCAGACAACACTCGCGATACAAGTGATGTAGAAACGCCCAATTTTATTGCAATATCTTTCTGTGTTACCTTCATGAGAATTTTTCTTGACTACAACTCAATCGTTTGAGAGCATATTAGTCAATGGAAAAATTCATAAATGACGACTTTCTTCTTGAGTCGAAGTATGCCCAAGAACTCTATCATAATTATGCAAAAAATCAACCATTGATTGATTTTCATTGTCATCTTAACCCCGCAGAAATAAGTCAGAATAAAAAGTGGGATAACATCACGCAGGTTTGGTTAGGCGGTGATCATTATAAGTGGCGTGCTATGCGCTCAAATGGTGTTGACGAAAAATTCATAACAGGTGACGCCTCTGATAGAGAAAAATTTCAAAAATTTGCAGAAACAATGCCGATGATGTTGCGTAATCCAATGTATCATTGGTGTCATTTAGAGTTGGCTAGATTTTTTGGAATTGACGATGTTTTACTTTCTGGTGATACCGCTGAAGAGATATGGAATAGAGCAAACGAGGTTTTGAAAACATTGACTGCTAAAGAGTGTATGATTCGTAGCAATGTTGAAGCTGTTTGTACTACCGATGATCCAACAAGTGATTTGAAGTATCATAAGGAAATTGCAGCATCAGATTTCAAAATAAAAGTGCATCCTACTTTTCGTCCAGATAGAGCTTTTGCAATAGAAGACCATCTCTCTTACATAAAATATCTTGAACAGCTTGAAAAAGCGGCAGATATTGAGATTCGTTCGTATGATGATTTACTAGTAGCTCTAAAACGTCGTCACGATTATTTCCACGAAAATGGTTGCAGAGTCTCGGACTACGGAATTGAAACTATTTGGTATAAAAAAGCTCAAAACTACGAAATTGAAGATACTTTTCAAAAAGCAATTTCAAGTAGCGAAAAAATAGCACCAGATGAAGCTACAGCTTTTAAAGACGCAATCCTACGCGAATGTGCTGCTATGGATTGTGATAAAGGATGGGTTCGCCAATTACACATAGGACCTCTTCGCAATAATAACAAAACTATGTTTGAAAAACTGGGTGCAGATTCTGGTTTTGATTCTATCGGAGAATCGAATTATGCTAGAGCGTTGTCGAAGCACTTAGATAACCTCAATACCGCGGGCAAATTAGGTAAGACTATCATCTATAATATTCATCCTAAAGATAATGAAATGATTGCCGCAATGTTGGGTAATTTTCAAAATTCAGATTTTGCTGGAAAAATACAACTAGGTAGTGCTTGGTGGTTTATGGATAACCTAGATGGAATGCGTCGCCAGTTGGAAGCTGTGTCTAACTTGTCGCTTTTGGGTAGATTTGTTGGTATGTTGACAGATTCTCGCTCATTCTTATCGTATACTAGACATGAGTATTTTCGTCGTCTATTATGCAATATTTTGGGCGATGAAATGCAACGTGGACTCCTTCCAAAAGATATAGGGCTTGTCGGTAATCTTGTTGCAAATATTTCATACAAAAATCCTAAAGCATATTTTAATCTTTAGTTTTTGCAATAAGTATCTTTTTTTTATAACACGTGCACCAGCGATAATCTTTTTGCAATAAGTGCACCGGCTGTAATCTTTTTGTAACACGTGTACCGGCGATAATTGCTACGCAATTTTTTTGCAACACGTGCACCGGCGGTAATCTTTTTGTAATATGGGCACCGGCGGTAATTGCTACGCAATGTACCTTTGACAAACTAAACCAAAAAATCGGCTTAGAACCAGCGTGGGTTGGAAGAAGTAAAACGTGCGAGATTGTCCCGATGCTTTTGCGTTTTAGCGAGCGTTGCTGTGCTATGCACTGCAGTCGAAGCTAAAACCAAAATGGAGGGCAAAGCGTTTTCTTTGGAGGAGAACTTTATACACAAAAAAAGAGTTTCAGCTGAAACTCTTTTTATTCTATTATAAATTAAGTTCTACTCCTCCAAAGAAAACGCGCTCTCGCACGTTTTTAGTAGAGGCGGTATTTGCCTGGAACAGGTACCCCTGCAATTGGATTCTTATAGAAGCCCATCTTTGCTGGAACAAGATTTTCTTGCGACTTACGCATCATCCATTCAAACTTGAACTTCTTGCCACTAAATGCACTCATACGACCTGCAATAGCCAACAATGTTGAATTTACCAATGTCTTGAGTGTATTTACTTGCTTGCCTGCACGAATGTTGTCGAGCAAATACTTGTGTTCCATTTCCATACACTGCGGAACATTCTTATCGGCTTGATAGATAATATTTCCTTTAAGGTCTGTAATTTTGCAAGCACTACCCCAAAGAGCTGTATGCATAATACCCTTTGTTCCAACTATACGTTCGCCTACTTCACCTGAAACCTTTGGTACTTGATGACAATAGCTAGATAAACGAACACCTTCGCCCATATCGAAGTCAACAGCAAAGTGACTGAAACGGTCGCCGTATGTTGGTGTTGGCAAATCAGTATCTCTACCACCCATACCACGAACGTCTAAAGGCATTCTTTTGTCGCCCAATGCCCACATAATAACGTCAAGATTATGAACATGCTGTTCTACAATGTGATCACCCGATGTCCAAATGAATGAGAACCAGTTGCGGATTTGATATTCCATATCATCTGGACTCAAGCCCTTGAAAAGTCCTTTCTTTTCCATTGTATCGTGTTGATGATGCCCTACATACCCCGAGCTATTCCAGTAGCATTGTGCCGAGAGAAGATCGCCAATCATACCATCTTTAACACGCTTGATGACTTCTTGATAACCTTGGTGATAACGACGTTGTGTTCCACAAACTACGCTCAAGCCCTTCTTGTTTGCTTCGTCTGCTAATGCAAGCATTTCGCGAGCTTGGGTGATGTCAATACATGCTGGCTTTTCTAAGAAAGCGTGCTTGCCTGCTGCTACTATCTTCTTATGGTGTGGCGTGCGGAATACTGGTGGGGTTGCTTCGATTATTACATCGATTTCTTTCATCGACAATATTTGATCTACACAATTCCAACCCGAAAAACGCTGTACCTTCGCTGGATTGATTATCTTTTCAGTACTGCCAGCTGGTAATCCCTTTATCTTCGATACCTTTTGCGATTCCTTTACCAACTTGTCTATTGATGGTTGTATCTTGTCTTCAAACAAATCTGCAAATGCTACAAATTCTACGTTCTGGTCTGCATTCATCATGTTTATCGCAGCCCCCGTTGCTCGACCTCCGCAACCTATCAAGCCTACCTTGATTCTATCACTACCTGCCCCTTTGGCAAAATTACAACTTGGCATTGCTGCTGCTGCTCCTATCACAGCCCCCGCTTTTATAAATCCACGTCTATTCATATATATTTCCTTTTTTTTATAACGTTGTTAAATCCCTCTTAAAAGGTAATAATGATTTTTTTTAAGAGTACATTAAAGTCAATCATTTATTTAAACAAATCAGAATACTTTTCTGGTGCAATTTTACCACTATCAATATCTGATTTTATTTTTTGAATAATCTTTTTATGTGAATCACTCTTCAAAGTTGAAATAATCTCATCGCAATATACCGACGCTTTTTTTGTATCTTTTACGACTCCCGAACCAGCCCATAATTTCCATACGATATGTAATTTTGCAATACCAGTCAACTTCTTTGACGCTTTGTCTAACCACAATCCGGCTTTTTTCAAATCTTGATTTTCTCCATTTTCGCCATACAAATTCGAAACTTTTACAGCATAATTAGAATCTTTTTCTGCAAGCTTTTCTAGCATTGTTATACCTTTAGAAAAATCTTTTGCGAGATATTTACCATTGATATACATCATAGCTAAAGTCTCAACAGCGTGAATATGTCCAGCATCGCTAGCCTTTTTCAGCCAATAAATAGCCTTCGGGATACTCCTAAAAACGCCACCTTTACCACCTACATATAGTCGATAAGCCTCATACATTGCAACAACATTACCAGACTGAGCTAATTTTATTTGTGCATAAGATTTTTCAGTTTTCCAACGTTTTACATTTTGTTTATCGCCATTATTTGTATAAATAGATATAAGTTGATTTATAGCATCTATATGTCCAGCTTCTCCTGCTTTTGTAAGCCATAAAAAGGCTTTTTGCTTATCGGCAGGCAACATATAACCATAAATAAACGCATTCGCCAACGCATACTTATCGGCAGCTGATCCTTTTTCCGCAGCTAATTCACGCCAATATATTGCTTTCTGAATATCACGCTTTACTAATTTGCCCTCGCTATAAATTGCCCCCATGTAAGTCATAGCCGCAAGATTTCCTTGCTTTGCTGATTTCAGCAACCACTCTAATGCTAATTCTCCATTAGGATTGGTAGGTTTCACACCTCTAGCATACAGCACCCCCAATGCTAGCTGTGAGTTAGAATCGCCCTGCGAGGCTTTTAAGAAGATAGAATCAAATTCCTCTTGAGATATTTCCTTCGATATATTTTTGGCAGGAACAGAACCTTGTTTACGATTTTCGGTTGAAACTTGTTTAGCAGTAGTCTTTGCTTTTGTTGCAACTTCATCATCTTTTGAAGTAGCATCTGTATTAGCTAAATCAGCTAATGATTGTGCAAAAACTTCCGCAAATATAAAAATTAATAATATTATTAATGAATATTTCATGATACTATTTCTGAATTGCTAATAACCCACTTCTGTTGAAAAATTCCGACATTTCTACATCACAAACAGGAATATTTTTCGAGTTCTTTTTTAAAGATTGAACGTAATCTTTCAAGAAGAAAAATTCCACATTCTCTTTTATTAACTTCTTCAAAAATAATTCGAACCACTCTAGATATGCCATACCTTCCAACTCTGCATGAATTGTCATTATAGATATTTCTTTTGAGTTAATGGAATTCATTTGCATAGGTATGATATCATCTAATTTATGCGATACCAAAATTTCATCTAAAGTATATAGTGTTGTA
Organism: Opitutales bacterium; assembly: GCA_017623955.1. The sequence continues at coordinate 3,579 of JAGAOA010000140.1, read as the reverse complement.
GGAATTTGTACTGTGTTAAAAACTTCTCCGTCTATACGAGGATAAAATGGATAAAAACCGCGAACATCACTACCATACAAAAAATTTCTCTCATCCAAAACTTTAAAATACTCCGCTGAAACTTGCCAACCAGCTGATGCACTACTAACAGGATTTGTGCAAAAAACTTCTTTAAACTTTTTGCAAGCTAGAAAAAACTCTCTATGAACTTCCTCCGCCGACATATTGTTTAAAAAGTTTTGCCACTTGTAATGATTTAGACAATGAACACCACATTCAAACCCTCTATCTGCAACATCTCTCATTACACTATTACATTTATCAGCAATTACTGGAGCAGGAATAATGGTTCCAGAAAGCAACGTACGCAAACGATAATTACTTATAACTTTTGATTTTAAACATTTTTTAAGAAAGTCTCTCTTAAAAATTCTAAAAATTGAGCGTCCCATTTGATCTTTCCCTAGCGAAAAGAAGAACGTTGCAGGAATTTCATATTTACAAAACAAATTAGATAAATTTTTTACTCCTACACGAGTCCCATCAAATGTGTCTACATCAACTTTAAACGCCAATTTCATAATCTTTATTACATAAATGATAATCTAGAATATGTTTTATAGAAGTACGTAAATCTGTTTTAGGAATCCATACCAAATACAATTTAGCATTTTTTATAGATGGCATTCTATAAGATACATCTTCATAACCTTCACCATAATATTTTTCTGCTTCAATGTATTCTATTTGTACATTTTCTGCTAATTGTGCGTATTTAGGATATTCTCTAAACGTATTTATCAACACTTCAGCAAGCTCTTTTATAGAATATTCTTCATTCGGATTTCCTATATTGAAAATCTGTGAATTTGCACATCCATCCTTATTCTCTATGATTTTAGAAAGACAATCTATGCCGTCATCAATAAAAGTAAAACACCTTTTTTGAAGTCCCCCGTTGACAAGTTTTATAGATTTTGAATTTAGTATATTGTGCGTGAATTGTGTTATAACACGTGACGAACCTTCTTTGTCAGCACATATATTATCGAGTTTGGGACCTATAAAATTGAATGGACGAAATATTGTAAACTGCAAACCTTCGTGTTTACCGTATGCCCAAATTAACCTATCTAACATCTGTTTAATACACGAATAAATCCAACGTTCTTTTGCAATTGATCCTAAAACTAGTTGCGAAGAAAATTCATCAAAAGCCTCATCAGTACACATTCCATATACTTCAGACGTTGATGGAAAAACAATACGCTTATTATAACGCACACACATTTTTATTACATCTGCATTATGTTCGTAATCGAGATTGTACACAGCTAAAGGATTTTTCGTGTACATTGATGGTATCGCTATTGCTATAAGAGAAACAATAATATCGCTATCTTTTACCAACTCTTCTATTGAAGATTGTTCTTTTAGAACATCGAATTTATAAAATGAAAAGCGTTCATTCTTCTTTGCTCGCGATAAATTATAATCGGCTTTATCTACGCCTGAAACAAAATATTTGTTTTCTCTCAACAATCTCAAAACTAGAGAAGAACCGATAAAACCATTAGCGCCTAAAACTAAAACACGTTTATATGCAGAGGTCATTAGATTTAGTCAGAAATTTTCTTTGTCAATTTTTTGAAGAAATCACCTACTTCTTCACCCGCTTTTTTTAATTCGTCACCAACTTCGCTTGCCCCCTCCGATACAGAGTCTGATGTCTCCTTAAAAATTTTCTTTACTGGAATATTAGAGATTTCTTCAGAAACATCGTTTGCACCTTTTTTGACATCGTTAAAAAAATCTCTACTTGCATCAGCACTTTTTTGGAAGACATCATCAGATTTTTTTGTGTCATCTTTAGAGACCTCTGCATTATAACAAGCACACAAAGCACAAGGAACAACTAAAAAAATAAAAAGCTTTTTCATATATATATTACCCGTAAAAATAAGGCTTTTCGCAATGAAAAGCCTTTTAAATTTTAGTCTTTAACAGCCTTTAAACCTCGAAGGACTCTCACTCTACCACCATTATTAGAAACGCAGAATGTTCTTACATCGCTCATTTCCTTTTTGTTAATTTGTTCGTCTTTTCCTTTAAAGACAATCATATTAACTACTGGTGGCTTCAAGTTTCTATCGTAATAAATTTCTTTCAACAACTGCTTATGATAGAAATTGAAAATACCCTTTGAACCATACGAACGATATCTTGCTTGCGGAGCCTTAACTCTTACCGATGGAGGAGTCTTTCCCTTATATGGAGGAATTAATTTTTGTTCATGAGCGGCATTTTCAGGAGTACCAACATAAAGAGGTATACCCTTTGCAGCACGTTCCTTATTCGTATTGCGAACCCACTCTCTACCTTTTTTTATACCTATTGCGTAGTTCTTTTGTGTTTCAAATTCGTACTTAAGCTGATCATCTTCTTTCCAACCTGAACCAGCGCGCTGACGAACAACATCATTTTGGTATTTTTCCATACGTTTCTGATACGATGCAGTTTCAGAATCCGACCATGGTTGTAACACAGCATTAGGACTTGTCCATCTAGTTGTCAAAAACCAAATAGCATCGGCACCCTGCTCTAACGCAGCTTGATAAACACGATAAAAATTATTAGAATTTACCCTTGAAGCAGGTTGTGGAATGAAGTCGTATTTCAATGTATATTGACGACCTCTAACACCGATGTGTTTCAAACTAGAGTTGATTGGATCTATCCAATTACTTGCAAGCTTTTTATTGAAAGGAGTTGCCGCAACTAGGTTAGGTTGGAAGAAGCTCATTCTAGTACCTGCCGTCACGTCAAAAGACATCAAATTGAATAGAGATGTCGATGGTAACTGACTAACAAGTTTTTTAATATCTTCGCGAATAACCTTATATGTATCTAAACCACCACGTTCGTCTGTCATCAAGTATGGACTTGCGTCTAAGCAAATTAGAATTTTTTCAGCTTTTGCCGACAACCCAAACAAATTGACAGTAGACACTGCAATTTTCATATTTGCATTAATTTGCTTATCTGTAATTGTAGAAATGCCACCACCAGATGCGAGAGCAGGAGGTAAATCTATTTTTACCTCAGGTGTATTAATGTTATTTGGATTTGAGATACTAATACGCTTAGTTAATTTTGCCGATTTTTTCTGTTGACGCTCCACACGAACTTTTTGTTCTTTTGGAGCATTATCAATTTTCTCTACACTTGGCGGTGCTTTAAACTCCGATTCATCTTCCAAGATTGTACGAGTCACAACGTAACTACCAAACGATATCAGTAATGTAATTTGAATGGCAGCTACCACAACAAAGACTTTATATAAAAGTCCTTTCTTTTCTTGTTTTGGATTAAAGTGTCTTAATTTCATAATAATAATATATTAAAGTTAATTACTCGTCTTCATCTTCGTCTTCGTCATCATCTTCATGAGAGAGTTCTGAAACTTCCTTCTTTTTCTCTATTTTGACGATTTCCTTAGCCCCCTTAGCTGCAAATGGATCATTAGGATACATCGCAGCAATTTGAGCAAAAATTTCATTTGAAGCTACAAAGTTACCC
>JAGAOA010000139.1 GCA_017623955.1 Opitutales bacterium | reverse complement strand
CTAGAGATGCTGTTCATGAGGCTTGCCTAGAGCGTTTTCGTCCTATTATAATGACTACTTTTGCTGCTTTGATGGGTATGTTACCTATTGCATTTGGATGGGGCGAAGCTGATGCTGAAAGTAGAATTCCGTTGGGAGTTGTTGTTGTAGGTGGTCTGATATTCTCGCAGGTTATTACATTATACATTACTCCAGTGATATATCTGTGGTTTGATGCATTACAACGCAATGTATTAGATAAAATTCCATTCTTTGCTCGAGGCGAAATGTATAATCCAAGTGAGAAGTAAAGGTTTTTTATGAAAGTTAAAATTTTGATACCTATAATTTTATCATCAAGTTTTTTGGGAGCATGCGTCAATGTAGATAAAGAAACATCTCAGACTGCGTTTGTATATTGGAAAGCCCCCCATGAAGCTACAACTGAAAACATATCATTAAAACAAATAAAAACAAATGAAATTTTATCGGCTGAAGATGCTAAAAAACCTGAAAATAATAAGCCATCTTCACCACGTTTTGTGCGTGCTACCGATAAAATTCAAGCTGGAGAAAATCTAGTACTTTCAGACCTAATCGATATTGCATTAGAAAATAATCCTACAACGCGTATATATTGGTTTCAAGCAAAGTCGTACGCAGCGGCTGTTGGGAAGGCTAATTCTGAATATTATCCTCAAGTGTCGTTTTCTGCAGATGTTTATCGTTCTAGAATAAAGCCAAGCTTAGCATACGGTGGAGCTTTCAATCAAGTTGGTAAGTATTATGAAACTGGATTTGGTCCATCAGCTCAAATAAATTGGTTATTGTGTGATTTTGGTAAACGCAGTGCTAATGTTGATGCTGCTAGACAAGCATTATATGCTGCAAACTTTGAATTTAACAGAGCTATTCAAGATGTTGTTTTGCAAGTAAATTTAGCATTTTATTCTTTCTTTGAAGCAAAAGGAAATGTAAGAGCTGCTAAGTTGAATGTAGAAGATGCCAAAACTGCTTACGAATCAGCTAATGAACGTTATAAATCGGGAGTAGGCAATAAACCTGATATGCTCAATTCTTTAGCTAATTTACGCAATGCCGAATTTGCCTTGCAAAAATCGGAAGCTAGCGTAGAGACTGCCAGAGCTCAGTTGGCATTAGCTGTTGGTGTTGAAGTTAATGCAAAACTGAATATAGTAGAAAACAAATTATTAATTCCACAGTCTAAGCATACTCAACAAAAAATAGAAGAACTCATAGCTGAGGCAATGCGTTGCCGTCAAGATTTGTTAGCATCGTATTCTAAACTAAAAAAGTCTCAATTAGAGATAGCTATGGCTAAACGCAATTTTCTACCACAGATATCTGCAGGTGCCTCGGCATCGTATACAGATTACACGCGTTCATCTCGCGGAGAACAAGAAAATCTGCAAATTGGCGTGTCTCTTACATGGAGCGTATTTGAAGGATTTGCACGCAAATACGATTTAATATCAGCAAGAATGCAGGCTAGGGCATCGGCTCAATCGCTAAAGCAAAATCAAATTCAAGTTATGTCGGATGTGTGGAGTGCATTCTATTTGTATCAGAGTGCTATAAAACAGGTATCTAGTGCAGATGCGGCTGTTGCTGCCAATGATGAAGCTTACAAGGCTACCAAACTTGGATATGAAAATGGTGTTAATTCTATAACCGATTTCCTCAATGCTCAGAATCGACTTGCATCTGCCCGACAACAACAAGTTATGGCAGTGTCATCTCTATCTTCTTCTATTGCTCGTTTAGCTCATGCTGTTGGTGGTATAATGAGATGTCAAACGCGTCCTAT
>JAGAOA010000138.1 GCA_017623955.1 Opitutales bacterium | reverse complement strand
CCGCTCTACCAACTGAGCTATCTGGCCATTTGTTAAAATTAAGCCACCATTAGAATACAAATTTCAATATACGTCAATACTTTTTTTGCCAAAAATTAAAAAAATCAATTTTTTTATTTGATACTTCAATACAGAAAAAGCTTGCATTTATGTAAAATGCTTTTGTAATGGAAGTTTCAATCAAAAATAACAATTATGGTATCGTATAAAGAACTTGGTTTGGTTAACACGCGCGAGCTTTTTAAGAAAGCTATCGAAGGCAAATATGCTATTCCTGCGTTTAACTTTAATAATATGGAACAAATGCAAGCTATCATTCAAGCTTGCGTTGAAAAGAAATCGCCTGTTATCTTGCAGGTTTCGAGCGGTGCTCGTAAATATGCAAATCAGACATTGCTTCGCTATATGGCTCAAGGAGCTTGCGAATATGCAAAAGAACTCGGTTTGAATATTCCTATCGTATTGCACCTCGACCATGGCGACACATTTGAGCTCTGCAAATCGTGTATCGATTTCGGTTTCTCTTCTGTGATGATTGACGGTTCGGCTCACGCTTACGACGATAATGTTGCTCTCACAAAGAAAGTTGTTGAGTACGCACACGCACACGACGTAACTGTTGAAGGTGAACTCGGTGTTCTCGCTGGCGTTGAAGATGAAGTTTCGCATGAAACTCATTCGTACACTCGCCCAGAAGAAGTTGAAGATTTTGTAAGCAAAACTGGTGTTGACTCGTTGGCTATCTCGATTGGTACATCGCACGGCGCATACAAGTTCAAACCAGAACAATGCACATTGGATGCTGATGGTAAGCTCGTTCCACCACCACTCCGTTTCGATATTCTCGCTGAAATCGAAAAACGTATTCCAGGTTTCCCAATCGTATTGCATGGTTCATCTTCTGTTCCACAACAATATGTTGATATCATTAACCAATACGGTGGCAAGCTCGAAGCTGCTGTTGGTATTCCTGAAGAACAACTCCGTAAGGCTTCGGAATCGGCTGTTTGCAAAATCAACATCGACTCTGACGGTCGCTTGGCTATGACTGCCGCAGTTCGCGAAGTGTTTGCTAAAAAACCTGCTGAATTCGACCCACGTAAATACCTTGGTCCAGCACGTGATGAGCTCAAGAAGCTCTATATGCACAAGGTTGAAAACGTTCTCGGTTCGGCTGGTAAAGCTTAATTGATTATAAAAACTTTTGAAGAGGGCATTGTTTAAATGCCCTCTTTTTTTGTAAAATAAAACAATTGACATTTGTTTTGAATTAGGTTTAATATTTTTAATATGAAACATTGTTTAATTTTGCTTTTTTTATTTTCATTATTGTTTGTCTCAGCATGTAAAGAGGTGAAATTTGATGGTCATAAAGAAAATATGTTTATTGTGACAGATGATTGTTCAAATTTCTTAATGACCGAAAATATATCAGCTTCTTCTAATAACAAAGTAGATGAAAAAATAGCTCGCAATTATATGGCATCGCTTCCAGATGGTGCTATTACGCATGTATTTTTATGTCCGACCGCAATGCGTTTAATCTATAAATCAAATGTGTGGGAATCGGTATGGGACGAAGTTGACTCTACAATAAAACCTGTACTAAAACCTAAGGGGAAAGTAAAATTTTATGATTGGCAATTATGGGCGAAACAATGGCATGAAAGTGGAATAAATTTGTTTTCTGTATGGATTGAAGAATGTCGAAAGAAAAATATTTCACCGTGGTTTTCCATTCGTATGAACGATGTTCACAATGTCACCGATTGGAACGCTACATTGACATCAAACTTTTGGCGAAGAAATCCACACTTATGGCGTATTCCGTATGGAAAAAACTTTAGGTTGTGGAATGATTTATCGTTCGATTATTCGCATAAAGAAGTTCGAGATAGGGTAATCGCATTAGTTGAAGAAGTGTTGCAGATGTACGATGTTGATGGTATAGAGCTTGATTGGCAACGTTTTGGTTTGCATCTTAGGGCAGGTAGAGAGCAAGCTGATGCTCATTGTTTAACTGAAGTTGTTGAACGTACGAGGACTTTAACTAAAAAATATGGGAAACTAAAAGGCAAAATAATTGGAGTATCGGTTCGCATTCCTCAAACACCTAAGTATGCTGTGTTGGTTGGTATTGATGCTGTTGATTGGGCAAAGAAAGGGTTGGTCGATATTATTGCTCCGGCTCCATTCTTTGGCACAACAGATTTCAGAATATCCGTAAATGAGTGGAAAGATGCACTTGGTGAAGATGTTTCAAAAAAAGTAGATATTATTCCTAATTG
>JAGAOA010000137.1 GCA_017623955.1 Opitutales bacterium | reverse complement strand
GACTTGTCGTTACACCATAAACGAACATTGGAGTTGAGTCCTTCGAAGGAGCCGACATAATAACTTTCTTAGCACCAGCTTCGATGTGCTTGCGTGCCTTAGCGTCTTCGAGGAAGAGACCTGTTGATTCTACAACAACGTCTGCACCAACTTCGTTCCACTTGAGGTTTGCTGGATCCATTTCAGCAGTGAGGCGAATTTTGTTGCCGTTAACTACGAGGTAGTTACCTTCAACAGCGATGTCGCCATTAAATCTTCCATGAACCGAGTCGTACTTGAGCATATATGCCAAGTATTCTGGGTCGAGGAGGTCGTTGATGCCTACGATTTGAATGTCGTTGGCGAAGTTTTCAACAGCAGCACGGAAAACCATGCGACCGATGCGTCCGAAACCATTGATACCTACTTTGATCATGTTATTTATCCTTTATTATTGGGTTTAGTATTAAAAAATCAAAAACGCATTATCTAACTATAAAGAAATCTTGCAACACTTTTTTTGATTTTTTTTGAGCAAAGTTTTGAAATGGAACAAAAATGTACATTTCATAAAATTTTAAATATCTTGCCTTTTGCACAAAAAATGTAAAAATATTTCTTACAAAACAGGGAATTTTTATGAAAAAATGTATTGTATCAATAATAGTATATGTCTTGTTGTCATCAGTATTATTTGGCAAAATTGACGGTCAATTTGGCGTGTGTTCGCATCCGTTTGCACCTCGCGAAAAACACATAATTGAACCTTTGTTCGATAAAATGCAACAAGCAAAAAGTAGTTGGTTAAGAACCGATTTTGTTTGGAGTATAATTGAACGTAAAAAAGGGGAATATAATTTTTCGGTTTACGATAACATTGTAGATAAACTTGCACAACGCAATATTTCGGTTTTGGGTATAATAACCGCAGGCGGAATTAAAGGGATGGGGGCTGAAAAAAATCCAGAAGAATGGAGTGCCTATATTCGTGCAACAGTTAGTCATTTTAAGGGACGTGTTGATCATTGGGAAATAATTAACGAACACGATCATCCGTTTCATATAGTAACTGCTGATGAAAATAAAGGTCGCGGTTATGGTAAACTTTTGAAGATTGCTTATAAGGCTGTAAAAGAAGCTAATCCAGATGCAAAAGTTCTGTATGGTGGCTTAGCTTCGACTAAACAAAATTACATAGAAGAGTCGCTGAAAGTTGCAGGAGATAGCTACGATATTATGAATTTTCATACATACCCAGCTCCTAATATGCCAGAAGCTCGCTTGGATAAACTCATGGATATTTTAAATAAATCTATGCAAAAGTATGGTGGTAAAAAACCAGTTTGGTTGACTGAAATAGGCTCGACTACCCCAGAATATACTGCCGATAATGCAAAAATAGTTAGGGCGTGTTTAAAACGCTTGGGCTTAAAACAAGCACATACAAAATTTTATGGTCTACAAGAGGACACTAACGAAAATATGAAAAAGAAAACGCAAGCGTACTTCCCTAAGGCAAAATTTGTAAAAACTGCAAAATATACCGATTTAAAAAAATTGCCAGTACCATCGGTATTGGTGTTGCCAACAGGGCAAAGTTTTAATCATAAATATGGTGCTGATGTTGTAGATTACGTACGTCGAGGTGGTACACTATTGTATTCTGGTGGAGGCTTCCCATTCTTCTTTAATAAAGACGAGGGTAAACATTATCCAATCTTGCGAAAAATGGGTGTTGATTTGAACTATCATTGGCGTATCGATAAAAAAATGCCATCGGTCTTTACATCAAAAAATTATTATCTAATGCCCGAGTTCAAAAAATTAACAAAGTCGCATTTCTTTCGCTTAAGAGGTTGTAACTATACCGAGAAACTTTTGCGTGCTGGCGATGAGTTTATTCCAGTGTACAAAATAAAGTGGAATAATGCAGAATATACATCGGTTGCTATATACAAATTTAATAGCGAGTTTAAAGGTAATGCTATATTTATTTCATCGGCAGACACTGGCAATTATATGACAGAAGAGTTTCAATCAGTATTTTTGACACACTACATGATGTATGGTGTAGCAAATGGAATAGCAAAAATGTTCAATTACAATTTCCGTTCGCATGGCGAGGTGTCTGCTTACGAAGGTCATTTTGGAATTGTACGCAAAGATTTGTCGGAAAAACCTGCATTTGCATCGTTTAAATATATGACAGATATTCTTGATGGAGCAAAAGATGTATTCTATAATTTCGATACTACTGCAACTTTAACTTCTATGAAATGGACAGCTCCCAATGGTACTAAAGTGAGTGCTTATTTTACACGCAAAGGCGAAGTAGATACGCTTGTAAAAATTCCAGCAGAATGCAGAATTTTCAATCATCTTGGCAATGAAATTGCTAAAGAAAAATTTAAAATTGAGAAATCGGCTAATGGTGATGTTGAAATGACATTTACTGCAAATATAAAACCAATATTTGTAATATCTAAAGCTGAATAAAATAATACCATGAGAAAAGTAATATCAATAATTTGTTCGAGCTTGTTAATTGCCAATCTTGGCTTTGCCGATTTAGAAAGTAAATTCGGCATTTGTGCTCATACCAACCGTCAGTATGAAAATGTCATTCAAGATAAAATGTATGATGCTATGCATGATGCAGGTATAGGTTTTGTGCGTCTGAGTGGCTTCGGATGGGGACATCTATTACAAAAAGATGGCTCTTTGAATTTTGCTACTTTAGACGACATTTTAGAGCGTACAAAACAACGCAATATTTCTGTATTAGCAGTTTTGAGTTATGGAGTAGGGCATAAAAATGCACTTACACATCCGACAGAATGGGCTGAATATATAACCAAAACGGTTTCGCATTTTAAAGGTCGTGTGAAATATTGGGAAGTTATCAACGAACACGATATGTTTTTGATAAAAAAATATGGTGCTGAAGATGGTGGTAAAAAATATGGCGAAATACTAAAGATTGCCTACAATGCTATCAAAAAAGCAAATCCCGATGCCGTTGTGCTTTATGGAGGTCTGGCTGGAGTTCCTGAAAAATATGTAGAAGCATCGTTGAAAGTTGCAGGAACATCTACTTTTGATGTAATGAACTATCATACGTATTGTGCGCCAGCATCGTGCGAGCCAGTGTTGAGCAAGCGTACAAAATTTCTCAAAGATATTATGAAAAAATACGGAGGCGAAAAACCTATTTGGATAACCGAAATAGGTTCGAGTACTCCCGATAATACTTTAGATACCGAACCTATTGTAAAAGCTTGTATCAATTATTTGAAGTTAAAGCCCCAAACAGTATACGCATTGGGCGAAGGTTTTAAACGAGCATCGGAGCAAGTAAAACATGCTTTTCCTAAGGCAAAAAATTATAAACTTATAAATTATGCCGACATCAAAAATTTGCCCGATGATGCAGTGTTGTTTATGCCTATATCGCAGTCGTTCAATTACGACTACAACGCCGATTTAGTTGATTTTGTGCGTCGAGGTGGAACATTTATCTATGCAGGTGGAGGTTTCCCAATGGGTAGAGATACTTCGGGTAAAAATATACATCGTTCAAAGAATGCTTTGCGAGATATGCGTGTTCATTTAACTCCACCATGGGTAGTTGATAGTAAAATGCCAAAGGATATATCTATTAAAGAAACAACCCTTCATCCAGATTTTAAAGGTTTGGCAAAAAAGAAAGAGATGTCGAAGATTAGACCATTTTCATTTACCGATAAATATTTGAAAGATGGCGACGAGTTTATTGCAGTAGCAACTTACAATTATAACAACAAAAAAGTTGTTCCAGTTGCTATCTATAAATTCAATAGCGATTTCAAAGGTACTGCTGTTTTTATAACAAATAGAACAAAGAGTTATGTTTCGCGAGAAGAACAAGCATTGCACCAGTCGAGATACTTCTTGTATGGCTTGTCTATTGGTATTGATAAAATTTTTATCTATCATATTCGCTCGCATGGTAGAGTAAGCACATACGAGGGCAGTTTGGGTGTTTTAGATAAAGATTTAACTCGCAAGCCAGCTTTCTATGCTTACAAAACAACTACAAAACTAATGGGCAAAGCAACGCCTAAAATAGAAGAGAATGCCGAAAATGGTTTGTGTAAGGCTTCGTGGAAATCACCAGAAGGTAAAAATGTATTAGCAGTGTGGTCGTATAAAAAACCTGAAAAAGCAATGGTGTCGGTTGCTGGTAAATATCAAGTTTTAGATATTTATGGTAAAGTTATTGAAGGTGATGTTCTCAATAAAATTTGCAAAACAAACCCAGACGGAACTCTTGAGTTAAACGCAGGTGCATCTGTTGTTTATATAGTTAGAAAGTAAAATACATGAAAAAATTTTTAGGAATATTTTTAGCTTTATTTGGCTTATTTGTAAGTAGCTTTGCAAACGAACAATCTTCTTTTGTTGGAGGATTTAAAACTGAAGCATTCAAGGCAAGTGCTGTTTTTGGTAAAACTAATAAAGCAATTATTTTTACAGATAATGGCGAAGGTATGATAGACCAAATCCAGCTAATTGGTGCATACGATACCACCGGAAAAGTAAAGCGTGAGTGTTGGCAAGGTTATTATAGAACTCGTTTACGAGTAATTGTCGATGGAGAAGTTTCTGTCGATGGTACTATATATAATCTTTGTGGTTTAGGTTCCGATTTTAATAAAGATTCAGATTTTGAAAACGTTATTTTTACAACGCCACTTTTTTCAAAAACAGGCTTATATAGTGGAATTACTTTTAACTTTAAAATTCCTTACTATAAATCTATTGTTATTGAATTAGTAAGAGATGCTCGCGATGTTGGTAAAGTTGGCTTGTTGTGGGGCATGGTAAAAAGTGCAAAATCAATCAACATAAAAATTGGTGATATAACATTGCCCAAAGGTGCAAAATTTCATGCAATTACTTGCAAACAAAATTGTAAAAAGGGCGATCAACTCGAAATATTCAGCACTCAAAAAGCTGGAGTTTTAGCTGGTATAAACATGAGTGGACAAGGCTCAAAATTCGATTGGGTAGAAGGTTGCTTGCGTGCATTTGTTGGTAATGATAATGCAAATTGCATAATGCTTTCGTCTGGATTAGAAGATTATCTTGGTGGTGCGTTCGGTTATAATGTGGGCGTACGTCAATTCAATTCTTGGGGTTGTACATATAAGCAGATGAAAAAAGCTCCGTTTACTTTGTGTTGATATAGAAATCATTTTAACGATTCTGTTTGTTGGCGTAAGGGAGGTTTTAAAGTTTCGTTACGTTGGGGTGATCAAAATAAACATCACTGGAATTTAAATTCAACAGATAATTTTGCAGGGCAAAAGAATGACCCTGGGGAAGGTACTCTTGTTGCAACAGCATTCTATTACGATTGGGAATAAAAATTAATTTGCATAAAAAAGGCGTTCTATTTAGAACGCCTTTGGTTTATAATCATGAGTTGAAAAATTGTAGCTATTTTTTATTGCATTTACACTCTTGATTGTTTTCTTCGCATTCGCATTTGTGTCCGTTGCCTTTGCAACAGCAACCGCTACCGCCACACGAACAACCTCCATTCTTTACCGCTTTAAAACTTCGGTATATCATGTAAATTGCAACTATTGCGACAACTGCTATAAATATAATTTCTCCCATATTAACCTCCAATTTTAGTTCCTATATCAAGTATCGTACCAATTTGATATACTATAAATGTTGTTATGTATGCAAGTAGGAATAATCCACCAGCTTCGGCAAACATAGCTTTCCACGAGTTCATTTCACGCTTTATTATTGCAAGGGTTGCCAAGCATGGAATTGACAATAGCGAGAACAACATTATGCAAAAACCCTGTAATGGGGAATAATTTTTTGCCAATTTTTCTCGCAGAGTTTCACTTTCTTCATCAGTTTCGCCTTCAGAGTACAAAATACCCATTTGAGCAACGAAAACTTCCTTTGCGGCTAATGCTCCAATGCTTGCTGTTGTCATTTTCCAGTCGAAGCCGATAGGTTTGAATACTGGTTCAAGGAATTTACCGATACGTCCAGAAATAGTGTATTCCATTGTTTCAGCCATTTTTTCATTGTCGAGAGTTGCAATTTTTTCTTCTTTCTTTTCAGTAGAAATATTGCTTTTTTCAACTTGTGCAATGAGAGTATCGTAGTCTTTTGAGAAGTTTTCTTTTTCAGGATAAGTATTAGCTATGTACAACAAGATTGATGTTGCCAATATTATAGTCCCAGCTTTTTGAACATACATTTTTGCTCTATCCCACATGTGCAAAAGCATGCTTTTTAAAGTTGGCATTCTGTATGGTGGCAATTCCATAAGATAAACTTCCCCTTCGCCTTTGAATAGCGTTTTACGCAATATTTTTGCAGCAATAAGAGCTATTATAATTCCTATAACATAGATTGTCCAAAGCATAAAGCCTTGATATTTTTCAGCAAAAAATGCTGGAATAATCAACGCATAAATTGGTAGACGAGCTCCACAACTGAACAACGGTAGAACCATAATTGTTGTGTTTCTATCTTTTTCCGACTCGATAGTTCTAGTTGCCATAATAGCTGGAACGCTACAACCAAAACCCAAAATGAGCGGAACGAAAGAGCGACCTTGTAAGCCGAATTTACGCATAATTCCATCCATAACAAATGCAGCTCTCGACATATATCCACTGTCTTCGAGAAGTGCTATTGCAAAGAATAAGAACAATATATTTGGAAGAAATACCAATACACCACCAACACCACTGATAATACCATCGGTTATCATTGATCGTAAATATGGCATTGTTGCTTCATTCCAGTTTGCCTTTATAATATCAATCAGCCAACTAAATCCGGCTTCAATCCAGTCCATCATTGGTTGCGAGCATGTAAACGTAAATTCAAAGGTTAGATACATAATAGCTAAGAACAATGGCAAGCCAATTATTTTGTTTGTCATTATTGCATCTATTTTATCTGAAATTTCTCTGCGTTTTTCTCCCGAGAACGATATAGCTTCTCTACATGCTCCAGAAATCATAGCATAACGTTTATCAGCCATAAATGTATCGGCTTCGATAGCATGAATATCTGATAAATGTTTTATTTGTTTTTCAACTTCATTCCAAACTGATTTTAGTTCGTCAATTTGCATTGTACACGAATCTTTTTCTAGAAGTTTTATTGCAAAGAATCGTGCAGGAATTGTTTTGCATTGGTCTATTTTTAACTTGTTAATTTCAAGTGCAATGTCTGATATGGAATCGTCTATATCCGCTCCATACGATAGCATTGGCGAGCCATGTTCTTCCAATTCCGATAAAGCTTTTGAAAGTTTTTTTGTAAGTTCTTCAATTCCGTCTTTACTTCTGCCAACAGTGCGTGCTATTGGCGAACCAAAGAACTTTTCAAGTTTTGGAATATCGAACTTTATACCTTTTTTCTTTGCGTCATCGCTCATATTGAAGACCAGCAACATAGGTATATGTAATTCAGCTAGCTGTGTAGTTAGATATAAACTACGTTGTGGAATTGATGAGTCTATAACGTTTAAAATTAAGTCTATTTTCCCGCTTGTAAGTTCTTCAAAAGCAACAGTTTCCTCTGGAGAACTCGACGAAAGTGAATATATACCAGGGAGGTCAATCAACTTTATTGACGCACCATCTAATTCAAATTCTCCACTCTTACTTTCAACGGTAACCCCTGGGTAATTACCTACGTGTTGACGTGAACCAGTGAGAGCATTGAATATGGAAGTTTTACCACAATTTGGATTTCCAGCAAGTGCTATTGTAAAGGATTTTTTCACTTTGATTTATCTCCTTTCATCACAATATTTTTTGCATCGTTGGAATGAAGTGCCATACTTGTTTCCATTACGCGAACTCTGATTAGTCCGCCAAATGGAGCTTTTGCTTCCATCAAAAGTTCTGTTCCAGGAACGAGACCAACATCGGCAAATTTCTTTTCGCCACGTGAGTGTGGAATTACTTTAACGATGGTTGCAGTAGCTCCTACAGGTAAGTCGGCTAGTGTTATTTCTTTCTTTTTATCCGATTTCTTGTTCATATTTTATTGATATTTACGTATCGGTTATTTCTTTATCTTTTTTTAGAAATTTACTTCAGCACGAATTCCAAATACATAGGCAACTTTAGTTGCACCAGTATCTTCGTCTTTAGCGTTTAGATAGGTTTGGAATGTAGGTTGAATAGCGATTGCATTTGTTATTTGAGCTCTATATGTCACTTCTACTAGATTGTCGTAATGATAATTATCTTCGCCCAATCTCATTCCAGAGAAAGCTACGCCAAAGACATCATTACTGCGAGATGGAAGAGGTCCGAACCAGTTTATACCACAATCGATGTATTTGTCGCAGCCTGAAATTTCTTCTTCTGGTGTATAAGCCATTCTTACAAAACCGCCCAAGATTGCATTACCTTCTTTATCTGCAATTAAATCTTGTTGCAAGCCAAGATAGAACGAATAAAAGCCACGTTCTGCCTCGCCGGTATATTTGTTTTCAAATTCGCCACTGTGATAGTTTCCACCAAATTGAATTCTTCCACCTAAGCCCAAAAGTTTGTAGTTGTAGCCAAGTTGATACCATACAGCAATGTTTTTTATATTGTAATCAAAACCATGATTTGAAGAAACGTCTCTACCTGCGTCGCCGTTGTAGATACCTACAATAGCATCAAAGTTGTCGTTGTTCCAATAGATGGTAGCACCAAGAGTTGCTAATGCATATTGTGAGAAAGCCCAAGAGCCATTGCTTCCGTACAATTCCATTCCTGCATTTGTTGGAATGGCTCCGAGATTTGCATTTAGGAATAGGTCAGAGTAATCCATACCCATAAAATCTTCATCAGCGGCAAGCTGACCAATTCTAAAACCGAATGTTCCATTTTTAGTTTCAAATTCATTGTTGTAATAAATTTCAATAATTCTAACCATCTCGCCTGAGAAGATATTACTTGCGGCGTGTCCAGCACTGCCAATTCGGCTCATTATATCGGCTGATTGTGTGTACCAGAAGGCAGTCATCCCGATTGTTCCAATCCCATCGTTGTTTATAACTTTCGAGATGTCTTGTTCAAAGCCTAGAGTTACAAGGTTATCCCATTCAGAGCCAGTTTTAGTTCCTCCACTTAAATTTGACCAAAATTCGCCAGTCCAAGATGCTATTGGAGAAAATCCACTATCGGGTGCATATTTTTCTATTGCAGGGGAAAGGAAAAGACTTTCGTTGCATGTCCAGTCCTTACTGTTGTTGTCGTCGGTTGATGTTTCTTGTGCAAAAACCGAAGATGCTGTTAATGCGATTGCACTTATTGTGCCTTTAAGTATTTTTGATTTCATAGTCATTATCTGTTTTACGTTTTTATGATTTTTTAAATTATGTATGATTAAAGTTAGGAATGTCTAACAAGTCAAGCAAAAAGTTAGCACAATCTAACATTTTTTTTGAAAAAAGTTCAATCTTGTAAGAAAGTTAGTTTTGAACTTGATAATCTATCAACAAAAATTGTATATTTGAGATATGGAAAATGAAAATCAGAGTGTGCGTTTTAGGACCGATAAATTTTGTGTATTTGTCTATGTTTTAGCAGGTTTGATGTTTTTGCTTCAGTGTGCTATTATGATTTGGGGTCTAACCTTGTAATTTTAGTTATGTTTCAAGATTCACCAGTATTTGCATTATTAAATTTTGGAATAGCCTTATGGCTTTTTTATATTTGGTATTGCGATTTTAAAAATTTTTGTATTACAAAAAAGGTCAGAAAAGGAGCGTTAGAAGGGGCTACATCAGTTCCAGTGCGTTTGGTATTTATTGCTATTGTTTGTGGTGTTATACTACTTGCAATGCATACTTGTACTGAAATGGCATTGGGAGTTGAGTCTGAACAGACAAAGGTTGCACCATGGGCTTTGCTTTCGTGGATTGGTGCAGCATTTGTTGAAGAACTCATATTTAGAGGTTTTTTGGTAGTAAAAAATAAAGGTAGAGTTCTTTTGTGTTTATCGATTTTATTCTTTTCATTTATCTTTGCAATAGGACATCCTTTTGTGTGGGATTATACTATTCCAGAAAATGCATCTATTTTTGCAGGCGAATGGAAATTTAACTTTTCGGCTCAAACAATAAATGCAACAATCTCGATTTTTGAATGTTCAGTGTTGTTTTATGTGCTGAGATTTTTACCTATGAATGTAAATTGTTCAATAATTCCGTGTATTTCGGCTCATTGTGCGTATAATGTTGGAGTATTTGTTGTAAAAGCTTTTCAAGGATACATTGCTTGGTAAAAATGAATTTTATCGGAGATAGAAAAATTTTTGCACTAGCTCCTATGGCTGGATTTACTAATTCAGCGTGTAGAAGTATTTTTATGGAGTATGGCGCAGATGTTTCTGTTACAGAATTTGTCTATTCTAGGGCGGTTTTGTGTGGTGCAAATAGAGTTCTAGAAAAAATTTCGTTCGATAAAGAATGTCGACCAGTAGGAATTCAGATTTTTGGTGATGATGAATTTGAAATGGCAGATGCCGCAAAGCTCATCGAAGAAAGATTGTCGCCAGATTTTATTGACATAAATTTTGGTTGCCCTGCGCCGAATGCGGTAAATGCTGGAGCAGGGAGTGCGTTGCTTAAAAATCCAAAACAGATGTTTCGCATAGTACAGAAAGTGTCCGAGACATTGAAAATTCCTACAACTGCCAAATTGCGAACAGGGTGGAATGGTGAAAACATTGTAGTTCCTAATATAGCTAGAGATTTAGAACAGGCAGGAGCTAAAATGTTGGTCTTGCATGGACGTACAAAAACACAAGGTTATGAAGGCGAAGCCGATTGGAATTTGATAGAAGAAACGGCTAAGAGTGTATCAATTCCCTTGTTAGGGAATGGTTCGGCAGAGAAGCTGAGTGGTGATTATATGCGTTCATCTGCGTGTTCTGGCTTTATGATTGGGCGTGCGGCATTGGGGAATCCATGGTTGTTCGGGCAATTAAAAGCACGTTTGCTTGGCGATGATGAAAGAACTTTAGAACCAACTTCATCTCAAAGAGCATCTATGGCTTTGCGTTACGCAAAGATTATGACATCTGGTAATTACGACGGTATTTCGTCTGATAACATAAGATTTATAAAAACACAAGTTATGCGTTTTCTAAAAAATGCCGAAGGTTTTAAAAGATTGCGTGTTCAGTTGCGAAACATCAATACAATTCAAGAATTGGAGAACTTATTATGCGATTTTATTTAATTTCTATCTTTTTGTTACTTTCTAATATTTTGTTAGCAGAAGATTTTACAAAAGTTTTTCTAAAGGGGTATCAATTTTACGTTAGAGGCGATTATCCATCGGCTATTGAAATGTTTAAACAAATTCCGAAATCACAACATCAATTATATGAACAGAGTTTGTATTATTTGGGCAGTATTTATGCGTATCAAGGCGATAAAAAAGCTTTTGAAATTCTAAAAGAAGCAGTTACAACTACCTTAGATATATCTATGCGGAGAACTGCATTTAACGCTTTTGCACGTTATTGTATTGCAAATAAAAAATACAAAGAAATTGTGGATGTTTCAGCAATGTCGCTACCTTTAAAACTGCCAAAAGGTAATGCAAATGCTTGGATAGGTTGGCAAGATTCTGAAAATTCGTTTTATATTGCTCAAGCTTCGTTTTGTTTAGGCAACAAAAAATATTCAAAGCTTATAATTGATGCGATACTGCAAAATGATTTGGATG
>JAGAOA010000136.1 GCA_017623955.1 Opitutales bacterium | reverse complement strand
GAATACACTGTTGAGAACATATCTGTTTTCGTCAGTACTCTTTGCGTATGATACCGAACGAAGCATATTGAACAACTCTTGTGGATTGAATTCGTAATTGTGTTGATCAACAAAGCTTGGCAATGGTGGAAAATCTTCCGATTTCAAACCATGAAGTTTAAAAGTAGAACGTCCTGAGCAGATTTTAGCAGAAACGCCATCGCTAGATTCTACTGTTATTTCTTGTTGTGGTACCGCAGTTATAATCTTGGCCAAAGTTTTCACAGGCAATGTAATTTCACCATCTGAATCAATCTCGGCTTTAATGGCACATCTGATAGCTAAGTCGAGGTTTGTTGTTGTTAGCATAACCTTATCGCCTTCGGCCTTAATGAGTACATTCTTAAGGACTGCAATTTGATTATTAGAGCCTACAACATTTATCACCTGACGCAACCCAGTTGCGAAATGTTCCTTATTAATTTTAAACTTCATAAATAATATATTGTGTTAATTGTAATCTACAATAAATGTATTTTCGTAAAAAATCGAGAAAATTTTTACTTTTTTGATAGAATTTTATTCTTGTCCTGGTAAAAATTCTAAGCCGTTTGCTTTTCCATCCACGATTTTAATACGTCTGTAGTAGCAACCTGTGCGAACAATTCCGTCTTTATTTTTTGTGTGACACGAACCTTTACCTTTCATATTCACCTTGTAAACTACCGAATTTTGTTCGCAATTTACCAAGATGTCTACAATTTCTAAGTAATCGCCACTAGTTTTCCCTTTTATCCACAATTCATTGCGAGATGTACTCCAAAAAGTAGCCATACCTTCTTTAATAGCTGTATCGAGTGCAAGTTGATTGATATAACCAACTATGAGAACTTCTCCCGATTTTGCATCTTGAGCGATTGCTGGAATTACATCTTCCGAACAATTTGCTATTTTCTTCAATTTAGTGAAGTCTAGAGTCAAATTTAATCCGTCTTCTATTTCTTTACTCATAATAGTGTATAATATTTGTCTAGGTATTTGTTTTTTTCAACTTTTTTTTTGCAATTACTGAAAGATATTCCACGCTTGCCAACATTCATATATAAAATAAATGAATGCCAAGATTCCGGCTAGGGCAATAAGTTTGCGTACGGCGCGCCAAATTTCTCCTTCTACGGAGAAACGTCCTATTTCCCCGCGATTATCTTTTTTAAATTGCCATAGCGGATCTTTAGGACGTACAGAGCGAGCATTCTTATTTAAGAAAAGATTTTTTTTATGAAAAAACATATTTTATTTTGCTGAAATATTTGACGCAAACGTTTTATGAATGTTGTCGAACGAACCATTACTGAAGAATACTACTACCGTCTTTTCAGTTTTAGAAATGTTATTTTCTAACGCCATCAGTAAGTCTTTGTTAGATTCAAAACATCTGAATTTTTTTGGATTTCTAGCTTGAGCTGCGACAGTATCAAATTTCTTTTCAGGAGAAATTTTTGTAGCATTTACATAGCCTAGATAAACATCATCTGCAGTATTTAGGGCATCTTCAAATTGTTGTTGTAGTACGTTTGTTTTTGCCGTATTGCTACGGGGTTCAAAGCATACACATATTTTTGAATTTGGATATTTTTGACGCAACGATTGAATAGTAAGTTTTATTGCTGTTGGATGATGTCCAAAATCTTCAACTACTGTTATGTTGTCGTTTTTAGCGATGATTTCTTGACGACGTTTTACTCCTGTAAATTTTGCCAGAGGGGTTATGTCTATATCTAACGGAGAACGATCAAGAGTAAGGGCAACTCCCACTACTGCGATTGCAGCATTGCGAGCGTTGAAAATTCCTTGCATTTGCCATTCTACCAGTTTTTCTATATTTTTATGTACTAACTTGAACGATGAACTTTCTCCACTCTGAACAAAATCTTTAATTTGAATATCGCAATTATCTCCCAAGCCGACAGAAATGCGACGTGTCCAAGGGGTAGGTTCTAGCGATGCTATGTTTTCATCATCTCCATTTTCAATAATTGCACCAAGAGGATTTACTATGCGACGCACATGCGAGAATGTTCGCTTTACGTCATACAAATCGCGAAAGATGTCGGCGTGATCAAATTCAATATTGTTGATTGCCAATATGTGAGGGCGATAATGAATGAATTTGCTTCGTTTGTCGAAGAATGCGCTATCATATTCATCGCCTTCAATCGCAAAAGGAGCTTCTAGTGAACCGAGATTTGAACCGCCTTCCGTGAGATTAGCTGGAATTCCGCCTATGAGCCAACCAGCATCAACACCATTTTCTCTAAATAGATATGCAGACAGTGTTGATGTAGTTGTCTTACCATGTGTACCGCTTATGACTAAAGATTTTCTTCCG